>NZ_JBEOZN010000176.1:0-16838 GCF_040298085.1 Streptosporangium sp. NPDC001681
GTCCACCTGGTGGCGACCTGCCACCGGGCACACGCCTCATCGCCCGATCAGCCGGTGACCTTCTCCACCAGATGTGACGGAAGCGGCTCGTAGCGGTCCGACCCTGGTGCACCTGCCGCTCTGACCCGTTCTCGTCCCCGGCCTCGGCCGGGGACGAGAACGGCCGTCGTTCCGGCCATGAGAGCGCCGGACTCGGGTGACCGGCGCTGCCGCAGGGGGCGGCCGCCCGGTCAGGTTCCCGCGGGGACCGGCTGCTCGGTGCCCAGGGCGGCCACCGCGCCGGCCAGTTCCTTGCGGAGTTCGTGGCCGCGCGTGGTGAGGGTGCCGATCGCGGCGATCCGGTCCTGGCCCGACTTGCGGGCCTTGAGGCGGTCGGCGGCCGAGCGGGCGGAGGCGGACTTCAGCTCGGCGCGTCTGGTCTCCAGCTCCCGGCGCCGCCGGGCCAGGGTGTCGTCGGCGGCCTGCTCGACGCTCACCCGCCAGGTGGCCACCATCCGCTCCAGGTCGAGTGTCATCTCCCTGGTGACCACGGCGAACTGGTCGCGCAGCGCCCCTCTGATCGCCGCCTGGCTGCGCTGCACCTTCTCCATCGAGCGCCGCCCCATGAAGATGGCCGCGCCGATGGCCGGGGCGACCAGGATGAAGCCCACCGGGCCGAGCAGGGCCGTGGCGAAGCCGCCCAGGGACAGCCCGATCGAGGCCGAGGGCAGCACGTCCCGGATGAGGTCCACGCTTTCCGGGGCCTCGGCGGCCATGTCGCCCTTGACCTGGACCTGCGACAGGTTGGGCATCGCCTGCCTGTCGGCGGTCAGCTCGACCGGGTCGAGGCCGAGATCGCGGGCGAAGGCGTCCAGCGTGGTCCTGGCCAGCTTCTCCACGTCGTAGACGATCTGCGACCAGGCGGCCTCCAGGGAACGCTGGACGCTCACCGGCAGCTCCGCCATGTACTGGTCGATCTGGGCCTGCTTCTTCAGCGTGGCGATCGTGTTCTCGTACGGCTGGCGGATCTCGGCCACCCGCGCGCCCACGATGCCCCCCACCTCGCGTCCGATGAAGGTGTTGGCCACCATGCCCGCCCTGCGCCGCGCGGACAGCTCGGCCAGGCCCGCCAGGTCGGCGTCCACCTCGGCGAGCCGGGCGGTGACGTCGCCGTCGTCGTCGGAGCCCGCGGCGACGTCGTCCTTGGCGCTGGTCGCCAGCGAGCCCAGCACCGACAGGGCGGCGGCGACCACCGTGGCGCCCCGCGCCGACTCCCTGCCCTCGGCGAAGGCGCGCAGGTGCCGCTCCAGCGCGTCCATGCCGCTGCGCGCCCGCAGCGTGTTCGCCCGTTCCTCGCGCCCCTCGCGCCTTTTGGCCTCGGCGGCCTCGGCGAGCTTGGCGCTCACCGGGATCCACGGTGCCTCCAGGAGCGGGGCCAGCGTCGCGGCCCTGGCGGGGTCGGCGGCGATCGCCTCGGTGACGAACGTCCTCAGGCGGGTCCTGTTCTCCTCCTGAAGGTTTCGCCAGTTGGTCGAATCCTCCACCTTGGTCAGCACGAACACGATCGCCTGGACCCGTTCGGCGGCCTCCGCGAGGAACTCCAGCTCGTGCCTGAGCACCGGCTGGTCCTGCGCGCTGAGCGCGAACAGCAGCGCGTCGGCCCGCTGGAGCATGGCCACGGTCACCTGCCGGTGCCCCACCGTCAGGCTGTCCACGCCGGGGGTGTCGAGCAGCCGCAACCCGTCGAGCAGGGGGTTGTCGAGGGTGATGTCCACGCTCACCACGTCGCGGCGCTTGCCCGCGTCACCGCGCATCGAGGCGTAGTCGGGGATCGACTCGATGGTGATCGGTGTCTGCAGCGGCCCCGAGTCGGTACTGCGGTGGACGACGGCGGCCAGCCGGGGGCCGCGCCGCAGCGACAGAAAGCAGTTGGTGGCGACGTCGGCGTCGACCGGGAGCAGGTCGGGGTGGCCCACCAGCGTGTTGAGCAGCCGGCTCTTGCCGCGTTTCTGTGCCCCGGCGACCACGATGTCGGTGCACTCGTCCTTCCAGCGGCCCGCGCACGCGGCCAGCACCTCCGCGAGGTCCTGCCTGCCGCACTGCCCGGCCAGCGCGTGGACCTCGTTGGCGTAGCGCAGCAGCCTGGCCACGGGGCCGGTCGGGTCGGGGGTCGTCATGATCCTTTTCTCCTGTCGGGGATGGATGGGGATGGGCCGGTGCCGCCTTTCGGCGGTGTCCCGCCTCAGGAACCGTCCGCGTGGTGCGACCAGATGGTCTCGTACGCCTCGCAGAGGGTCTCGGCCGCCCGTCGCTGCCGCAGGGGGAGTGGCCGGTGGGTGAGGGTGCGGAACCGGGCGCTCAGGGCGGCGGCGTAACCGGCGATCTCGGCGCGCGGGGTCCCGGGTGGCGCCCCGAGCTGGGTGGCCAGCTCGGCCCCGGAGAGCAGCAGTTCCAGCGCCCGCCGGTCGTCGGCCGGGACCATGGGGGAGGCCCGCAGCGTCTCGATCGCGGCGGGGTCCACGCGGACCGGCGGGAGCTTCTCGCCGCCCCCGCCGCCGGAGGGTGCCTGCTCCTCCAACGCCGCCGAGACGAGGTCCTCCAGGACGGTCAGCACGTCCCTGGCCCGGTGTCCGCCGGCACGTCCCTCGCTCATCATGGCGAGCGTGCGCCAGCGCATCGACGCCGCGGTGGCGGCGGCGGCGATCTGCTCGGAGGAGGCCCCCGCGGGCAGGCCGAGCTGCTCGGCGGGCTCGTCGTGACGGGCCAGGCGCAGCAGCTCGGCGGTCATCTCCTCGTTCAGGACCAGCGTTCCGCGGCCGAGCGCCTCGGCGGCGGTGAAGATCCGCAGGCCGCCCAGGGAGGTCGCGATCGGCCGGTTCTCGTCGAGCTGGGCCGCCAGCGCGTCCAGGGTGGCGCGGTCGGCCCCCATCGCCGGCGTTCTGGCGAGTGCGCGGAGCCGGGTCAGCGCGTCGAGTGCCTTCAGCTGGTCGGCGCGGCGGGCGAAGTGGGCGATGCCCGCGGCCACGGAGCCGGTCGCGGCCCGCCCCGCGGAGGAGTAGCCGGAGCGTTCCAGCAGGTGGGAGGTGAGCGCCTCGGGGGAGAGGGTGCTGGCCGCGCGCACCGCCTCGACCGCGCTGGTGATGCCGTAGCGGTGCAGCCGCTCCACCAGCCGGTGGCGCACCTCGGCCGGCACGGGTATCTCGGGCGCGGAGCGGAAGTCGTCCAGGTCCAGGAGGTAGTCCTCCAGGTCGTCATCGTCGAGCCCGGCCAGCGTCTCCAGGGCCGCCACCTCCTCGCCGCCCAGCGGGAGGGCCCGCGCGGTCTCGGCCAGCAGGCCGATCACCGGGACCACGTCGAAGACGGAGGTGCGCAGGTCCTCGTACCCCTTGGCGGCCAGCCGCCTGGCGGTCGGCCACGGGTCGCCCTCGTCGCCGCGCCGGTCGACCTGGCCGAGCACGGCGAGGGTGTTGACGCAGCTCATTCCGCAGGCGTCGGTCAGCCCGCGAAACTCCGCGAGGGTGGTGTCGTCGAATTTCTGGACGTAGCGCAGCACGTAGATCATCGCTTGTGCGCGGTCGTCCTCCTCACCGGAGCCGAACAGCATGCTCCTGGCCGCCCGCTCATTGGCGGCCGTCACCGTGTTCATGCCGGGGGTGTCGATGATGGTGACGGTGCGCAGCGACGGCAGGTTCAGGGAGACCCGCAGGCGCCGGATCCGGGCCACGTCGACGCCGAGCTCCGAGGGGAGCCGGTGGCCGGGCGACAGCCGGGAGTGGGCCACGCCGCCGTCAAGGAGCTCGATCGTGATGCGGCCGTCGTCCTCGCCGTACTCGTACTGGGTGACGACAAAGGTGCACTCACCGGCGTCCACCGGAGCGACGGGCAGTCCGAGCAGCGCGTTCACCAGCGTCGACTTGCCGCTGCTGACCGCGCCCGCCACGGCGACCCGCAGCGGCGCGTCGAGGCCGGCGCGCACCTGCGCCACCCGCTCGCGCAGCTCCGCGCCGGAAAGCCTGGCCGAGGTGGTGTCGCACAGGTGGCGCAGCAGATCCGCGGGTCCGGTGCTCACGCGTCACCGCCCTGGCCGTCCGGTGCGTTCTCGTGACCTGCCGCGCGGGCCGGGAGAGGCCGCGGGCCCGCCTGAAGGGCCGGGGTGAACCGGGTGCCCGTCGCGAGGTGCGGCACGCTGCTCTCGCGGGGCGCCGAGCCGCTCACCGCTCCGCCCCGGAGCCCGGTGAGGCATGGCGGTAGACGACGACCTGCGGTACGCGGATCACGTGCCCGCCGTCGGCGTACCCTCGCCTGACGGTCTCGGCGACGGTGTCGTGCAGTTCGGGGCTGCCGGCCGGCGCGGTGCCGAACGCCTCGTGCAGGCGCGGGTCGAAGCGCTGCCCGTCCGCGACGATCTCCTGGACGCCGGCCCGGTTCAGCGCCTCCAGCAGTGTCCCGGCCAGCCGGGGGTGGCGTTCCGCGAGCTGGTCCCGGTAGTCCACGCAGGCCCCGACCAGGGCCGCACGGCCGGGGTGGCCCTCGGAGAAGAGCCTCTCCACCTGCTGGGTGAGCGCCGGGCTGATCCCGCTCCCGGAGACCTGGGCCAGTGCCTCGGACAGCGGGTCCTCCGACGGGCCGGCGGGTGGGCCGGCGGGTGGGTCGGCGGCGGGTCGGTCCGGCACCGAGCCCGCCTGGCCCGCGGGGAACGGAGGCGTCCCTTGCGGCTGGGTCCCCTGCCACGGTGTCTCGTACGAGGCCACCTGCCAGGTGCCCGGCACGGGTGCCTGGGCGGGGCGGCGGTTGCGATGCCACAGATACAGGCCCGCGGCCGCCGCGGCCAGGGTGCCCGCCGCCACCGCGAGCACCAGGGGCAGCGGGAGGAACCCGATCGGCGTTCCCACCGTGACGGATTCCGCCTCTCCGGGGCGCAGGGAGCCGACACCGTCGCCTCGCAGGGATGCCGCGGGCGTGCCGACGGTCTCCCCTCGGAGTCCCGCCACCGCGCCGCAGCCGGTCAGTGCCGGCCAGGCCAGCAACAGCAGGGGAAGGAACACACGTCGGTTCCTCATCGATCGCCTTTCTCGTCGGCGGCCCTTGTGACCCGGATCCGGGGCCCCCTCCCGGTGAGGTCACGCGGGCTCACGCCGGTTCTTTCCGTCAGGCGGTCGGGAAGGGACCCGAGTACTCGGTGTAGTCGGCGACCCCGTCGCCGTTCAGGTCGACTCGGGTCTCGTCGACGTAGCCGTCGCCGTCGTGGTCGAGGTAGACGACGTCGGTGACGCCGTCGCCGTCGGTGTCGTAGCGCTCCTCGTCGGCGATGCCGTCACCGTCGGTGTCGATCAGCTGGGCGTCGGTTCCCCCGTCGCCGTCGTAGTCGACCAGGTCCGTGGTGGTCACGTCGAAATCGCTCATTGGTTCGTTCCTTTCCGGTGGTGTTACAGCGGATGAGAGTCACGCTCGCACCGGATTGTTGCAGCCGAATCCCAGATTTCTTGATGATTTTTAAGAAATCTGTCGGCTTGGCCGCCCTATAGGGATTAAAGGGCATAAAACGGTCAGTCAGCTGCCGTCGCCTCAGCTGAGCGCGCGGGCGGTGTGGATCAGCGGCACGTGGCTGAAGGCCTGTGGGAAGTTGCCGACCATCCGGCCGTAGCGGGGGTCGTACTCCTCGGCGAGCAGGCCGACGTCGTTGCGGAGCGACAGTAGGTGCTCGAACAGCTCGACTGCCTCGTCCTTGCGGCCGATCATCGCCAGGACCTCGGCCAGCCAGAAGCTGCACGCCAGGAACGCCCCCTCGCCGCCGGGCAGGCCGTCCACCTCGTTGTCGGCCGAGACCGGGTAGCGCAGCACGAAGCCGTCGACCATCAGCTCGCGCTGGATCGCCTCCACCGTCCCGATCACACGCGGGTCCTCCGGCGGCAGGAAGCCGACGATCGGGATCAGCAGCAGGGCCGCGTCCAGCTCGTTCGAGCCGTAGGACTGGGTGAAGGTGCCGCGTACCGGATCGAAGCCCTTGTCGCAGACCTCGGCGTGGACGCGGTCGCGCAGCTCCTTCCAGCGCGCCAGCGGGCCGGGCTTGCCGAAGGTCTCCATGTGCTTGACGGCCCGGTCGAGTGCGACCCAGCACATGACCTTGGAGTGCACGAAGTGCCGGCGTGGGCCGCGGACCTCCCACAGCCCCTCGTCCGGCTCGTCCCAGTGCTCCTCGACATAGGAGATCAGCTCGAACTGGATGGTCCAGGCCCGATGGTCGGACTCCAGGCCCGAGACGCGAGACAGGTACAGGGAGTTCAGGACCTCGCCGTAGACGTCCAGTTGGAGCTGGTCGACCGCGCCGTTGCCGATCCTGACCGGCCGGGAGTCCTCGTAGCCGGGCAGCCAGTCGAGCTCAAGCTCGGTGAGCCGGCGCTCCCCGGCGACGCCGTACATGATCTGCAGGTCCTGGCCGCGGCCCGCGATGGCCCGCAGCAGCCAGGACCGCCACGCGCGGGCCTCGTCCAGGTAGCCGGAGCCGATGAGGGCGTCCAGGGTCATGGTGGCGTCGCGCAGCCAGCAGTAGCGGTAGTCCCAGTTGCGCACGCCGCCGAGGTCCTCGGGCAGTGAGGTGGTGGGGGCGGCGACGATGCCGCCGGTGGGGGCGTAGGTGAGCGCCTTGAGCGTGATGAGCGAGCGGACCACGGCCTCGCGCCACGGGCCCTGGTAGCCGCACCGCTCGACCCACTCGGCCCACAGCTCCTCGGTCGCGGTCAGCTGCTCGTACGGGTCGATCTCCTCGGGCCTGGGCTCGTGCGAGGGGTGCCAGGTGAAGATGAACGCCATGCTGTCGCCCTCGGAGACCTCGAACCTCGCCTTGTGGGCGTAGTCACCGCCCTGGAGCGGGACGGGGGAGTGCAGCCACGCGGAGTCGGGTCCGCCGACGGCCTGCAGCAGGCCGTCGCTGCGGCGCACCCAGGGCACGATCCGGCCGTAGTCGAAGCGGATGCGGATCTCGGTGGCCATCTCCACCGTCCCCGACACGCCCTCCACGATCCTCACCAGGTCGGGGTTGGTGTGCCGGGTGGGCATGTAGTCGGTCACCCGGACCGTGCCGCCGGGGGTGTCCCACTCGCTCTCCAGGATGAGGGTCTCGCCCCGGTAGCGGCGCCGGGTGGCGTGGGGCCGCCCGGCGTCCGCGGGGCCGATCCACCACTGGCCGTTCCCGGCGTTGCCGAGCAGTGCCGCGAAGCACGAGGGCGAGTCGAAGCGCGGCAGGCAGAGCCAGTCGATGGAGCCGTCCCTGCCGATCAGGGCCGCTGACTGCATGTCGCCGATGAGAGCGTAGTCCTCGATCCACATGCCTCGAAGCTAACGCTTCGGCGCGCTCCCCGGGGGGCTGGAGCGCAACCGCGCTCCCGGACGGGTCCGCGGCATGAAGAACTGGGTCAGCGGCCCGATGGCGAGGGCGAACACCAGCGTTCCCACTCCCACGGTCCCGCCGAGCAGCCAGCCCGCGGCCAGTACGGTGACCTCGATGGCGGTGCGGGCCGAGCGGATGGACAGGCCCAGGCGGTTCAGGCCGGTCATCAGGCCGTCGCGCGGTCCGGGGCCGAGACCGGCGCCGATGTAGAGGCCGGTGGCCGCGGCGGTGGCGACGACGCCGAGCAGCAGGTACGCCCAGCGCGCGGCGAGCGCGTCCGGGGTCGGGGCCAGCCACATGACCGCGTCGGCGAACAGTCCGAGCAGGACGACGTTGCTGAGGGTGCCCAGCCCCGGCTTCTGCCGCAGCGGGATCCACAGCAGCATGACCAGGGCGCCCACGATGATGATCCAGGTGCCGACCGACAGGCCCAGGTGGATGGAGAGCCCCTGGTGGAACACGTCCCAGGGGCTGTTGCCCAGCTGGGACTCGATCTGCAGGCCAATGCCGACGCCGTAGAGGGCCAGGCCCGCGTACAGGCGGGTGAGCCGGTTGGGAAGGGAGCCGAGGGTGGGCAGGGAGGGTTCGCTCATGATGGCCCCAATCGTTCAGGCCGCCGCCTCCGGATAAAAGGGCCAATCATGAAAAGTGGCCTTATGGTGGTTGGTGTGGACCGGTATCTCAGTGGACCCCAGCTCGCCCGTCTCCTGGCGATCGCCCCCGGCGCCAGGCCGTACTACCGGGTGCTGGCCCAGAGCGTGCGGTCGCTGGTCCTCGACGGGCGGCTGCCGGTGCGGGTACGGATGCCCGCCGAGCGCCACCTCGCCGAGGCGCTGGGCGTCAGCCGCACCACCGTGACCGCGGCCTACGACCTCCTTCGCGAGCAGGGGTACCTGGAGAGCAGGCAGGGGGCGGGGAGCTGGACGGCGCTGCCCGACGCGGGCTCGCTGGGCGCGGACAATCCGTGGATCGCCGCCGAGGACGACGGGCTGCTGCCGATGCACACCGCGGCCCCGAGCGCGATCTCGACACTGCCCGAGGCGATCGCCGCCGTCACCGGCCAGTATCCCCGCTACACGCTCGGGACGGGCTACGACCCGCTCGGGATCGCCCCGCTGCGCCAGGCGATCGCCGCCCGCTACAGCGCGCGGGGGGTGGCCACCCGGCCGGAGCAGATCCTGGTGACCACCGGAGCCCAGCAGGCCATCCACCTGGTGACCACGATGCTGCTCTCGCGCGGGGACCCGGTGCTGCTGGAGTCGCCCACCTACCCGCACGCCATCGACCTGGCCAGGATGCGCGGTGCCAGGATCGTCGGAGTCGGCATCCCCGACGGGGGCTGGCGCCACCTGGACCTGCTGACCTGCGCGATGCGCCAGTCGGCCGCCCGCCTCGCGTACGTGATCCCCGACTTCCAGAACCCGACGGGACACCTGATGGACGACGCGGCGCGAGCGGCCCTGGCCGGTGCGGCGCGGCGCTACGACACGGTTCTGGTGGTCGACGAGAGCTGGTGTGAGCTGGCGCTCGACGAGGAGGCCCGGGCCACGCCGCTGGCCGCCTTCGACACCGACGGGAGGGTGATCACCATCGGCTCGGCGTCCAAGCTGTGGTGGGGCGGGCTGCGCATCGGCTGGGTCCGCACCACCGCCGCCACGGTCCGCCGTCTTGCCGTGCTCCGCGCCTCCATCGACATCGCCAGCCCGCTCTTCGAACAGCTGGTGGTGGCCAGGTTGTTCGAGGACATCGAGGGGGCCAGGGCCGAGCGCGCCCGCCTCCTCGGGGCCTCCAGGGACGCCCTGGCGGCCGAGCTGGCGGCGCGGATGCCCGACTGGAGCTTCGTTCCGCCCAGGGGCGGCGGCTCGCTCTGGGTGCGGCTGCCGGAACCTTCGGCCACCTCGCTGGCCGACGCGGCGGCCTGCCAGGGGGTCCGGCTGGCCCCCGGGCAGTGGTTCGGCGTGGACGGCACGCTGGAGGGGCGGCTGCGGCTGCCCTTCACCCAGCCGCCCCGGGTCCTCGTCGAGGCGGTGCGGCGCATCGCGGAGGCCAGGCTCAGGGGGGCGTACGGCACCCGGCCCGCCGAGCCGCTCACCCCCGCCCTCTGAGCCCGCCCCGGGAGGGCTTACCCGGAGGTGACGCCCCTGGCCAGCGGGGCCCGCAGTTTCAGCCGCATGGCCACGATGCGCAGCCCGAAGGCCAGCAGGGCGGCGGACAGTGTGGCCGGCCAGCCGTGCAGGTTCAGGGTGTAGAGCAGTGCCATGACCGCCGAGCCGAGCGTGGCGGGCACCGCGTACAACTGGCGGTCGTACAGCAGGGTGGGGACCTGCCCGGCGAGGACGTCACGCAGGATGCCGCCGCCGACCGCGGTGATGATCCCGAGCAGGGCCGCGTGCAGGGGGGTGAGGCCGAAGTACATCGCCTTCTCGGTGCCGACCGCGCAGAACAGTCCGAGGCCCGCGGCGTCCAGCACGTTCACCGCGGGCATCACCCGCTCCACCTGCGGGTGCCAGAAGAACACGATCACCGTGGCCAGCACCGGCACGACCACGTAGCCGATGCTGGAGAAGGCGGCGGGCCGCACGTTCAGGATCAGGTCGCGGGCGATTCCGCCGCCCAGCGCGGTCATCTCGGCCAGCACGGCCATGCCCACCACGTCGAGCCGCCTGCGCACGCCCACCAGGGCACCGGAGAGAGCGAAGACGAAGATCCCGACGAGATCGAGCACATTGTTCACCGACAAATCATCCCATGACCGGATATATGGGATTTACGTCAGGGGGGCGGGGTGGTGCTCGGCAGCCGGTGCTCGCGCATCATCGCATGGAGCCTGCCGGCGAACGCGAGCAGCACCAGCGACGCCACGACGGCGATCAGTGCGAGGGTCAGGAAGTACGCGGGCTCCGACATGTGGTTCTTCAGTCGCCCCGTCTGCCCGCCCACGGCATCGCCCACCGAGATGGAGATGAACCACAGTCCCAGCATCTGGCTCTTGAACGCCTCGGGGGCGAGCTTGGTGGTGACCGAGAGGCCGACCGGGCTCAGCGACAACTCACCGAAGACCTGGACAAGATAGACCAGCACCAGCCACCAGACCGAGATCCTCCCGCTCTCGGCCAGCTTGGCGGCCAGGGCCATGATCATGAAGCTCAGGCCGTTGATGAACAGTCCCGCCGAGAACTTGTGCGGAGCGGTCACCCGGTTGCCCAGCCTGACCCAGAGCGCCGCGAAGACCGGCACGAAGATCATGATGAACAGCGGGTTGAACGACTGCGTGGTGGCCGGGGTGATCCGGATGCCGAACAGTGACAGGTCCGTCTTGTTCTGGGCGAAGAACAGCAGCACGGTCGGCGCCAGGTCGTAGATCATCCAGAAGATGGCGGCGGCGATGAACAGCCAGATGTAGGCCTTCATCCGGGAGTGCTCGTCATCGGTCAGGTTGTGGCTGCCCAGCAGGATGTAGCCGAAGTAGAACACCGGCACGGCCACGATGAACAACGTCATCACGAGTGCGAAGGTGTCGAGGTCGAAGGTGCCCGACGCCGTCCAGACGGCCAGGCCGCCGCAGGCCACGAGTGCGGCGACGGCCGCCGCGAGGCCGAAGTGCCTGCGCTCGCGCGGGGTCAGCCGGTGTCCCGGCCGCTCGCCCACGTCCTTCAGGTGCCGCCTGCCCAGCACGTACTGGGCAAGGCCCAGGGCCATGCCGACCGCCGCCGCGCCGAAGCCCAGGTGCCAGCGGTTGCCCGAGGCGAGCCAGCCGACGACGAGGGGGGCGATGAAGGCGCCTATGTTGATGCTCATGTAGAAGATCGAGAACCCCGCGTCCCTGCGCGCGTCGTCGTCCTGGGGGTAGAGCTTGCCGACCATCGTGGAGATGTTCGGCTTCATCAGCCCGGTCCCGGCGATGATGAGGAGTAGTCCGAGCGCGACGAAGGCGCCGGTCTCGACGGGGATGGCCATGCTGATGTGGCCGCACATGATGATGGAGGCGCCCCACAGCACCGCCCTGCGGGCACCGAGCACCCGGTCGGAGATCCAGCCGCCGGGCAGGGCGACGAGATAGATGAGCGCGCCGTAGATGCCGACGACCGCCTGGGCGGTCTGCTGGCTCAGGCCCAGGCCGCCGATGGCGGGGGAGGCCGCCATGAAGGTGGCGAGGATGGCCCGCAGGCCGTACCAGCTGAAGCGCTCCCATATCTCGGTGCCGAACAGTGTCGCCAGGCCGCGCGGGTGCCCGAAGAAGGTCTTCTCGCGGGCACGTCTCCCCGATGGCATGCGCCCCCCAGAATGTCACAGCGTGATCAAGCAACAACTCTACGTGTGCATCCTGCCGGGGTGCCGAAGGCGGCCGTGCATTGTGATGTTTCTTCTCCCTTTCAGGGTCTTGTCCGGGAGGAACGGCGTGTGGTGCGATGCATGCCACTCGTGCAAGTAAGCACTTTCAGGAGGCTCTGTATGACCGGTGTCCTTGAGGAGCGGGCGGCCATCGAGAGGGAGATCGCGGGCCGGACGGTCTGCGATCAGCTGAGGGAGGCGGCCGAGAGTGACCCCGACGCCCCGGCGTACTCCGACCCGGTCGAGGGGGGCTGGTCCACCCTGACCTACTCCGAGGCCCGGCAGCGAGTTCTGGAGATCGCCGCCGGGTTCGCCGCCCTCGGGCTGGAGCCCGGCGAGGCGGTCGCGCTCATGATGGTGAACCGCAGTGAGCACGTGCTGGCGGACCTGGGCGCGGTGCACGCCGGCGCGGTGTCGTGCTCGGTCTACTCGACCTTCACCCCCGAGCAGGTGGCCTTCGTCGCCGGCGACGTCAAGGCGAAGATCGCGGTGCTCGGCGGACCGGCGGAGCTGGCCAGGTGGGAGCCGGTCCTTGACGACCTTCCCGAGTTGCGCAAGGTGATCGTGCTGGAGGATGCCCCGGCCGGTGACCGGTTCGTCTCCTGGGACGACTTCCTGGCCCTCGGCCGCGACCGGCTCGCGGCCGACCCCGCCGTCGTCGACGCCCGCTGGCAGGCGGTGACCGCCGACGACGTTCTCACGGTCCTGTACACCTCGGGCACCACCGGCAACCCCAAGGGTGTGCCGCTGACCCACTCCAACGTGTTCTTCGAGGTCGTGGCCACCAACAGGATGGCCGACCTGCCCAGCAAGGGCACCCAGATCTCCTACCTCACCTACGCGCACATCGCCGAGCGGGTGCTCAGCCTCTACCTGCCGCTCTTCAAGCTCTCCCACACCCACTTCTGCACCGACCTCGCCCAGCTCGGCGCGACCCTCGGCCAGGTCAAGCCGGTGCTGTTCTTCGGCGTCCCGCGCGTGTGGGAGAAGATGATGGCCCGCCTGCAGGCACTGCTGGCCACCCAGCCCGAGGAGCAGCAGGAGGGCGTGCGCAACGCCATGGCCGCCGGGCTCGCCTACATCGAGGCCAACCAGTACGGGCGTACCCCCTCGCCCGAGGTCCTGGCCGCCTACGAGCAGGCCGACGCGGCGCTGCTGTCGATCATCCGGTCGATGATCGGCTTCGACAACGCGGGCTGGCTCGCCACCGCGGCCGCGCCCATGCCGCTGGAGGTCCAGCGCTTCTTCGCCGGTCTCGGCCTGCGGGTCCTGGACGTGTACGGGATGACCGAGACGACCGGTGCCTTCACCGCCAACGCCCCCAACAGCTTCAAGCTCGGCACCGTCGGCCAGGCGGGGCCCGGCGTCGAGGTCCGCATCGCCGAGGACGGCGAGATCATCACCCGCAGCCCGGCCAACACCCACGGTTATCTGGGACGGCCGGAGGCCACCGCCGAGCTGATCGACGCCGACGGCTGGCTGCACACCGGTGACGTGGGCTCCATCGACGCCGACGGCTTCGTCAGCATCCTCGACCGCAAGAAGGAGCTCATCATCACCGCGGGAGGCGAGAACATCTCCCCGGCCAACATCGAGAACTACCTCAAGGAGCACCCGCTCATCGGTCAGGCCCTCGCCTACGGCGACCGCAGGCCCTACCCGGTGGCGATCCTCACCCTCGACGGCGAGGTGGCCCCCGGCTGGGCGCAGGCCAACGGCATCACGTTCACCACCCTGGCGGACCTCGCCGATCACCCCGACGTCCTCAAGGCCGTCGAGGGCGCCATCGCCGTCGCCAACGAGAAACTGGCCCGGGTCCAGCAGGTCAAGCGCTGGAGCCTGCTGCCGGTGGAGTGGACCGCCGAGACCGCGGAGCTCACCCCGAGCCTGAAGCTCAAGCGTCGTATCATCCACGCCAAGTACGCCGAGATCATCGACGGCATGTACGAGGACTGACCGCCGCCCGCCGCCCGCCGCCCGCCGCCCGCCGGCTCCGGATTCGGACTTCGGTCTCCGGCGCCGGCCGGGCGCCGCTTTGCCCAACGGGGCGTGTGTCCTCTACCTGCCTGTTACCGGCGGACTCCTAGCCTCCTGGTCATGACGTTGAGAGTCCTTCTCGCATCCCTGGCGGCCGGGGCCGTGGCCCTGCCGGTACCGGCAGGAGCTCCGGCGGCCGCAGCCGAGGACCTGACGATCCGCTCGGTGACCCTGCGTCCCGCGAATCCCGTGGTCGGGCCCGCCGACACGGTACGCATGGTGATAGAGGTGGTGGCCCGAGGCGTCATCGGCCCCGAGGGGGTGACGATCAAGGTCGAGCCGGGTGCGACCCCCGCTTCGAAGGGAACGTCCTTCCCTGTCACCGCGTCCCGCCCGGGCGGCGGTCCCGGCAGGGGCCCCGCCCTCGCGCCCGGTCCCGTACCCGGCCCGACCGTGTCCGCCCGCCTCGCCCCGGGCGCGGCGGGGATGACCGGGTTCCGTCCGTGGGAGGGGTGGGAGACCTGGCGGTTCGCGCCGGAGAAGAGCCTGAGCCGCTGGTATCCGGCCGGACCCTGGACCGTCTCCGTGACCGCGAGGGGCGCGGACGGCGCCGAGGTCACCGGACATAAGGGCTTCCTGCTGAAGCGTCTGACCAGGTTCGGCGGAGTCCAGGTGGCCCCAGGAGGCTCGGGGGTGCGCGTGACGGGCGCGCTGAACCGGGTCGACCCTCAGGGGCACCTCGACTACGCCCCCTTCCCCGGCCAGCCCGTCGAGATCATGCACCGGGCCGGCAGGGACGCCGACTGGACGAAGGCGGCCGGTGCCACGACCGACTCCCACGGACGCTTCACCAGGATGGTGGAGGGGCGTACCGGCGGTGAGTGGCGGCTCAGGTTCGAGGGCACGACGCACTACGCCCCCAGGCTGGGGGTCATCCACAAGGTCTCGCCACGCTGATGTGAGGTCACCTGCCGCCCCGACGGCCGCGCGTCCGTGACCTCCGTCCGGGAACGGAGCGGCGCGGAGCCCGGTGGCCGGGTCAGGCCAGGGCATGCACCGCCGCGCCGAACAGGGCGGGCAGCCGCCGGGCGGCCGGGACGATCAGCCGCCCCGCCGCCCGGTAACGGCGGCTGCCCACCAGCGCCCCGGTGAGCAGCCGATGCCGTCGCGACAGCCGTAGCCAGGCGGCCTCGTACGCCCCGGGGGCACCGGCCCGCAGGCAGTCGACCAGCAACCGCGCGGACGTCAGCGCGAGCGACACCCCCTCCCCGGTGAGCGCGTCGACGTAGCCGGCCGCGTCGCCGACCAGCAGCACTCGCCCCGCCACCCGGGCGCGGACCCGCTGGCGCAGTGGCCCCGCCCCGCGCACCGGGGTGGCTGCCGGTCCCTCCAGCCGCTCCAGGAGCGAGGGGAAGTCCGTCAGGTGCTCCGGATAGCCACGCCGTCGAGAGCTCAGCACGGCGACGCCCACCAGGTTCTCGCCCACCGGCGTCACGTACGCCTCGCCGTCCGCCGCCCAGTGGACCTCGACGAAGTCCGTCCACGGCGCGACCGGGTAGTGCCGTCGAAGCCCGTACCTGCGCGGCCCGCGGCAGGGCAGTTCCAGTCCGAGCAGGGCGCGCAGCGGGGAGTGCAGGCCGTCCGCGGCCACCAGCCAGCGGGCTCGCAGTCCCGCCGCCTCGACGAGACGGCAGTCCTGCCGCACGCCGTCCACCTTGCCGGGAACGACCCGCACACCCAGTTCCCGCGCCCGCAGGGACAGTGCGGTGTGCAGCGTGGTCCGCCGTACGCCCAGGCCGGAGCCGTCGCGGAACGCCGCCTCCGCCTCGTGACGGCCGTCCAGGTAGCGGATGCCGCGCAGCGGCCTGCCCTCGACCCGCACCCCCAGCGACCGCAGGGCCGCGACCCCGGTGGGCATCAGCCCCTCGCCGCACGCCTTGTCCACCGGTAGGGCCCTGGGCTCGACGACGACGGCCTCCATCCCGGCCAGGGCGGCGTGGATGGCGGTGGCCAGCCCGGCCGGCCCCCCGCCCGCGATCAGGACGTCGATCATGCCGGCGCCCGCCCGGTGGCGGGCGGTGCGCCGTCCGGTGTCGCCGTGGCGAGCGAGGCCAGAGCGTCCTCCTCACAGCGGATCCGCACCCTCATCAGCGCGGCGTTGAGCACCGTGAACGTCAGCGCGGTGACCCACGCGCCGTACACCAGCGGCAACGCCGCCCCCTCGACGGCCACCGCCACGTAGTTGGGGTGGCGGAGCAGGCGCAGCCGGTAGGGCCCCCGCTCCACCAGCGGCAGGCCCGGCACCACAATCACCTGGGTGTTCCACTGAGGGCCCAGCGAGACCACGCACCACCAGCGCAGACCCTGCGCGGCGACCACCAGGGCGAGCATCGGCCAGCCGAGCGCGGGCACGAAGGGCCGGCTGGCCAGACCCGCCTCCAGCAGGCATCCGGCCAGCAGAGCGGTGTGCAGGGCGACCATCCACGGGTAGTGGCCCCGCCCGTACGTCACTCCGCCGCGCGCCGTGCTCCATCGCGCGTTACGGCGGGCGACGATCAGTTCGGCGATCCGCTCAAGGCCGATGAGCAGCACAAGGAGCAGGTACCAGGACGACAGATGCCAGGACATCGGGCTCCTACCAGCGCAGCAGTACGAGTTCGGAGCAGAAACCCGGCCCCATCGCCAGGAGCATCCCCGGAGTGCCGGGCGGCGGTGGCCGCAGGGCGAGCGTGTCCCGCAGGACGTGCAGGACCGAGGAGGAGGAGAGGTTTCCGATCGCGGCGAGCGAGCGCCAGGTGAGATCCAGCGCGTCCTCGGGAAGCCGCAGCGTCTCGGCCACCGCCTCCAGGACCTTGGGGCCGCCCGGGTGGCAGACCCACGCCGTCACCTCCTCGCTGCTCAGGTCGTGGTCGGCGAGGAAGTCGTGCACGTCGTCGGCCAGGTAGGTGCGCACCACCTCGGGGACACTCGCGTCGAGCAGCACGCGGAAGCCGGTGTCGCCGACGTGCCAGCCCATCACGTGCTCGGAGCCGGGATACAGATGGCTGCGCGAGGCCACCACCGCCGGAGCCGCCCGTCCGCAGGGCCGGTGGGAGGCCGGCTCGCCGGTGGAGGGGGAGGAGCCCGCGGGCCCCGCGGGCCAGGCGGTCGCGGGAGCGCCCGC
>NZ_JBEOZN010000177.1:0-16744 GCF_040298085.1 Streptosporangium sp. NPDC001681
CCCTACCCCCCCCCCCCCCCCGGGGCGCTGTCCCCCCGTTTCTCCCGCGCCTGCGGCCCCCGCGGGCGCCGCCCCCGCCCCGGGCGGGCCGGGGCCCCCGCGCCGTTTCGTGGCCCTTTTTCCCGCGTCCGGAAAGGCGGGCTGTTCTCCCGGCCGATACAGGCGCAGACTGGGCGGATGGAGTCGCGAGCGGCGGTCGACGATGCCGCGCTCGGGCGCGAGGCATGGTCCGTGCTCGACGCGAACTCGACGGGTGCCGCGACCGTGCCCGCGCCGGGCCTCTATCCGCACCAGTGGAACTGGGACTCCACCTTCGTCGCGATCGGCCTGGCCCGCTGGGACACCCGCAGGGCCGGGACCGAACTGCTCAGCCTGCTGGCGGGACAGTGGCACACCGGGATGGTGCCGCACATCGTCTTCCAGCCCGCCCGCGAGGAGGTCTACTTCCCCGGCCCGGCCGTCTGGCGCTCGACGGAGCACCGGGCCGCTCCCCACGGCGTGTGCACCTCCGGGCTGACCCAGCCGCCGCTGCAGGCGCTGGCCCTGTGGTGGGTGTGGCGGCACGCGGCCGACCGCGACACGGCCGTGGCCCTCGTACGGCGGATCTACCCGATGCTGGTCGCCCAGCACGACTACCTCGCCACGTCCAGGGACCTGGGCGGGGGAGGGCTGGCCGCGATCGTGCATCCATGGGAGTCGGGGATGGACGACAGCCCCGTCTGGGACGCCCCGCTGGAGGCGCTGCCCCCGGTCCGTCACGCCTACCGGCGAGAGGAGCCCTCCCCGTGGCATCCCGACAGCCACCACGACCGCTACATGGCGCTGGTCCTGGGCTACCGGGACTCCGGCTACGACCCGGCCTACCTGAGAGACGAGCACCCGTTCGCGGTCGAGGACCCGATGTTCAACGGGATCTGGCTCGCCTCCTGCCAGGCGCTCGTCGAGCTGGCGCCGGTGGCCGGAGCGGACGCGGGTCCGCACCGGGAGGCGGTGGAGCGGATCCGCGCCGCGCTGCTGGACCGGCTCTGGGCCGACGGCGTCTTCCGCGCCCGTGACCTGCGCGCGGGGCGGCTCAGTTCGATCCGCACGGTCGGCTCCTTCGGGCCGTTGCTCGACCAGGGACTGCCGGCCGACAAGATCGCGGAGCTGGTGGGGACGTTGGAGTCGGCGAGCTTCATGGGAGCCGCGGGGTACCCGGTGCCGAGCTGTGAGATCCGCGCTCCGCAGTTCGACCGGTCCTGCTACTGGCGCGGGCCGTCCTGGGTGAACACCAACTGGCTGCTGCGGCGGGCGGCGGCGGTGCACGGCCTGGTGGGGCTGGTGCGGGTGCTGGGCTCGCAGACCCTGCGCCTCGTACGGCAGGCGGGTTTCCGCGAGTGCTTCGACCCCTTCGACGGCAGCGGACGAGGCAGCCGGGACTTCTCCTGGTCGGCCGCGCTCACCCTCGACCTGCTCGCGGATACCGTGGAGTGTTGAGGTACGGCCATCGCCGGACACGACACCGGACCATGCGGGGCCGTGCCGCGCCTCTCCACGCTGTGAGGATTCAAATGAAGCTCTTCCGTCGCCTGCCCGCCGAGATCCGCGGGGCCATCGATCCCGGTGACCGGGTGCTCACCTATGCCGAGGGCCCGGGCGGTTACGTGATCGCCGCGGACAGGGCACTTTACCTGGGCGGCGAGCGCCTGCCCTGGTTCCAGGTGGACCGCGGTGCCTGGGACGAGGAGGGGCTGACCGTCGTTACCACCGATGGGCGGTCGTACCGGGCGCTGCTGCCCGAGCCCGGCCGGATCCCCGAGGCCGTGCGGGAGCGGGTGACCGCCTCGATCGTGGTCAACCACTACGTCCCGCTGGACGCGCGAGGGGGAGTGCGGCTGGTGGCGAGGAGGGCCGACGCCGACCGGTTGGTCTGGGAGTTCGTCTTCGACGCGGGTCTTGACCCGGACGACGCCGGGCTGCGCGCTCTCGCGGAGCAGGCGCTTGAGGAGACCCGCAGGAGCTTCGGCGTCTGAGCCGGGGTCTGAGGGTGCCCGGACACGCGAAAGGCCCCTGGAGGGGCCTTTCGCGCCTGCGGGCCGCTCACGGGGCCCGCGGGCGCCGACAGGGCGGCACCGGCAAGATCAGTGGGGCGTGTCGGTCCTCTGGTTCTCCGGCCAGCCGGTGCCCGTGTCGTCGTGCTCGTCGCCGGGCCAGCCGTTCGCCGAATGCAGGAAGGGCAGCCGGTTTCTGGCCGCGTCGCCCACCTTGGTCCTCGCCACGCCGGTGGCCTTGGAGACCTTGGCGCCCATCAGGCCGGCCGTCTCCTGCACGGTGGGGTTGTCGAAGACCCGCTGGGCCATCCTCTTGATCTGCTCGTAACGCTCCCGACCGGCGCGGCTCCCCAGGATGTAGCCGGCCGCGAAGCCCATCCCGAACATCAACCGATAACGCATGTCCACCTCCACAAGCATGTTCCGCCGGTCCCTGTCCTGTGATCACCCGCGGATGGCCGTTCGTCTCGCACCTACCCCGGACTATCGATGCGACACACACCCACGGAGTGCGCTAATCTATTCCTGCGCCGCAAGGAACCGGGGACACCCGGTCCGACCAGCGCAAAGCGCAATCCCGTGTAGCTCAATCGGCAGAGCAGCCGGCTGTTAACCGGCAGGTTATAGGTTCGAGTCCTATCGCGGGAGCCAGCGTCAGAGCCCCGGAAGCCCGGCTTTCGGGGCTTTTGGCGTCTCATGTCCCGGTTTGGTGGCCTGCTCATGCCCCGATTCAGCGGACAAACCACGGTGAATCGCAGAAAATGAGTGAGGCCATGCCCGGTGTCGCCGCGATCGTGGCGAGTGAGCCGGTGCGCGGTCGCCGCGGACCAACAGTGATCGCAGCGGGGAAGGGCCGCCGCGTTCAGGGCACCACGCCGCCCGGAACGGCAGTCGTGCTCGTGAGCCACAATGGGTGGTTTTTCTGTGCTGACCTGGCGAAGGTCCCGGCGGCGTGCGCCGGATCCGTTCCACGAGGTTCCCAAGGTCCCCGAGGTGCCTCCAACCGATGTGATGGCGGCGGCCGAGGACTACCTGCGGCTGTTTCACGCGGAGAATCCCGGTGCGGGGGTCCTGCGGGAGCGCCTGCGCGAGGTCCGGCAGGAGATCGCCGACACGGGCACGTACACGCACACCAGTGGTGAGCTGGTCTTTGGCGCCAGGGTGGCCTGGCGCAACAGCGGCAGATGCATCGGGCGGCTGTACTGGCGCTCGCTGCGGGTGCGCGACCGGCGGCATGTCACCACGGCCGAGGGCGTCGCCGTCGAGTGCGTGAACCACCTGCGGGACGCGGCGCCCGCCCGCCGGATCCGCCCGACGATCACCGTTTTCCCCCAGGACCGGCCGGGGGCGCCGGGACCGCGGATCTGGAACGAGCAGCTCATCCGGTACGCCGGGTACGCGATGGCGGACGGTTCGGTCATCGGGGACCCCCGCTACGTCGGCTTCACCGCGATGCTGCGCGAGCTGGGCTGGCCCGGCGGCCCCGGAAGCCCCTTCGACGTCCTCCCGCTGGCCATCTCGGTCGGGAACGGGCCGCCGCTGCTGTCCACGATTCCCGGCGACGCCGTGCTGGAGGTCGCGCTCTCGCATCCCCACCACCCGTGGTTCGAGCAGCTGGGGCTGCGCTGGCACGCGGTACCGGTCATCTCGAACATGTGCCTGGAGATCGGCGGCGTCTGCTACCGGGCGGCGCCGTTCAACGGCTGGTACATGGGCACCGAGATCGGCGCCCGCAACCTGGCCGACGCCGACCGCTACGACCTGATGCCGCTGATCGCCCGGCGGCTGGGCCTGAACACCGGCACCGACCGCTCGCTCTGGCGGGACCAGGCGCTGGTGGAGCTGAACGTGGCGGTCCTGCACTCCTTCGAGCGGGCGGGGGTGACGATGACGGACCACCACACCGAGGCCAGGCACTTCCTGATCCACCTGGAGCGCGAGGAGCGGGCAGGACGGGTCTGCCCCGCGGACTGGACCTGGATCGTGCCGCCCATGTCGGCCTCGGCCACGCCGGTCTTCCACCGTTACTACGAGGACAGGCAGCTGTCGCCGAACTTCGTCCACCACGCCGACTCCCTGGAGCGCGCGCTCGGTCACCGGACTGCAACGGGAGGTTAATTCAGGGGAAACGTACCGGCGCTGCACTTGCAGTGACCCACCGAGTGGTGGGGCGCATCTAGGGTTCCGCCGCCGCCGACGCCGGGCGTCACGACCGTGAGGCCGTACGGCGACGGCGCGGGACTGGTCCGAGAGATGCAGGCGGCCGCGTGGCCGTTCCACGGCGGGACAAAAGCCCGGGAGGCCGGCCGATCCCGGCTGTCCTCCAGCCGGGGTCCAAGCTGATCGGAGCTCCATGCACTGGCACCCGTCCGCTTCCGACCCCGCCCGCCAGGGCCCCTCCGGCGCGGCCCCCTCGGGCCCCGACCGGTATGGTCCCGAGGCCCGCTTCGCCGTCGACCGCGAGGCCGAGCTGCCCACCGCCAACTGGGAGCGCGAGGTCGCCTGGGCCCTGGAGGTGGGCCTGCAGGGCGCCGACTCCATCGTCGACCGGCGCATCCCGACCTTCTCCCGCGGGGAGCTGCCGCACTTCGCCGGGATCAACACCTTCCTCAAGGCTCCGTACGTCGAGGACGTGCGGCGCTGCGGCGCGTACGACGTGGCGATCCTGGGCGCGCCGTTCGACGGCGGCACGACCTACCGCTCGGGCACCCGCTTCGGCCCGCAGGGCATCAGGAAGATCTCCGCCCTGTACGGCCCCTACAGCTTCGAGCTGGGGGTGGATCTGCGCGAGTCGATCACGATGGCCGACCTCGGGGACGTGTTCACCATCCCCGGCAACATCGAGAAGACCTTCGACCAGATCTCCAAGGCCGTCTCGCACGTCTACTCCAGCGGGGCGTTCCCGGTCGTGCTGGGAGGCGACCACTCCATCGGTTACCCGACCGTGCGCGGCGTGGCCGAACACCTGTCGGGCAACCTCGGGATCATCCACTTCGACCGGCACGTGGACACCCAGGAGACCGACCTCGACGAACGCATGCACACCACGCCGTGGTTCCACGCCACCGACATCCCCAACGTGCCGCCGCAGAACCTGGTGCAGATCGGCATCGGCGGATGGCAGGCGCCCCGACCCGGGGTGAAGGTCGGTCGTGAGCGCGGCACCACGATCATGACGGTCAACGACTGCGTGGACATGGGCATCGAGGCGGCGGCCGAGCGCGCGCTGGAGGTCGCCTGGAAGGACGCCGAAGCCGTGTGGCTCTCCTTCGACGTCGACTGCCTGGACGCCGCGTTCGTCCCCGGCACCGGCTGGCCGGAACCCGGCGGCTTCCTGCCGCGCGAGGTACTGAAGTTCATCCAGATCATCGCCGACGCGGCGCCGCTGGCCGGGATCGAGGTCGTGGAGTGCTCGCCACCCTACGACAACGCGGAGATCACCTCGCTGATCGCCACCCGCGTCATCTGCGACACCCTCGGCTGCCTGGTCCGTTCCGGGCACCTGCCCGCGAGGAAGGGAACCGCGTGACGCTCCGCCGCCTGCTCGTCTCGCTCTGCCTGCTCGCCGCCTGCGCGGCGTGCGCGTCCGCCCCCGGCGGGTCCGCCGAGCCGGCCGCGTCCGGTGGGAAGAAGGTTCTCACCCTGGGCTTCTCCGCCTGGCCCGGCTGGTTCCCCTGGCAGGTCGCCCAGGAGAAGGGGCTGTTCGCCAAGAACGGCATCGAGGTCGAGCTGAAGTACTTCGACAGCTACACCGACAGCCTGACCGCGCTGGCCACCGGCAACATCGACGCCAACAGCCAGACGCTCAACGACACCCTCGCCTCGGTGTCCGGCGGGGCGAAGCAGACGATCGTGCTGGTCAACGACAACTCCACCGGCAACGACCAGATCATCGCCAGGTCCGGCATCGCCACGGTGGCCGACCTGAAGGGCGGAACCGTCGCGGCCGAGCAGGGCACCGTCGACCACTACCTGCTGCTGCTCGCGCTGCGGAAGGCGGGACTGACCGAGAAGGACGTCACCTTCAAGCCGCTGCCGACGGACGCCGCCGCGGCGGCCTTCAAGGCGGGCCAGGTGGACGCGGTCGGCGTGTTCGCGCCCTTCACCACCACCGCCCTGGGGCTGCCGGGTTCCACGGCCGTCGCCACCTCCAGGGACTTCCCCGGCGCGATCCCCGACCACCTGGTGGTGGCCGCCTCGCTGGTCGCCGAGCGGCCGCAGGAGGTGCAGGCGCTGGTGAAGACCTGGTTCGAGACCCTGGAGTGGATCGCGGCCAACAGGGCGGACGCCACCGCGATCATGGCCAGGCGGGCGGGGGTGAGCGAGGCCGACTACGCGAGCTACGACGCGGGAACCACGATCTTCTCCCTGGACGACAACCTGGCCGCCTTCGAGCCCGGCGGCACCGACGACCACCTCGACCACCAGGCCGCCCTGATCGCGAAGTTCCTCGTCGCGTCGGGCCTGGCCGACACCGAGCCGTCACTGGACGGTCTCTTCGAGCCAAGGTTCGTCAGGAGCCTCAAGCCGTGAGTGCGGGAGCGCCGATATGGAGAGCATGCCGGGCGACCGGTTGCGGCCGGGGCGGGTTCAGCTCGCCCTGCTCGCCACCAGGAAGGTCGCGGCAGTCATGAGCGCGGGGACCGCGGAGCCCGTCGCGCCCCCCGAGGCGGGACGGCGGGCCTGGGAGCCGCTGCCCCGGCGCGCGGGCCGGCCGGGCCCGGTCTGGAAGCGGAGCTCCGGGATGTCCGTCCGTGCCCGCTGGGGTCTGCGGGCGGCCTCGGTGCTGATCCCGCTCGTCCTCTGGACCGTCGTCGGCATGGCGGAGCTGGTCGATCCGACCTTCCTGCCGTCCCCGCTGGCCGTCCTGGAGGCGTTCGCGGAGATGCTGGGCACCGGCCTGCTGCTCGACGACACCCTCGCCAGCCTCGGCCGGGTCGGGGCCGGGTTCGGGCTGGCGGTGGCGATCTCGGTGCCGGTGGGCGTCGCGATGGGCACCTCGGCCGTGGCGCTGGCCCTGCTGGAACCGGCGGTCGGCCTGCTCCGCTACATGCCGGCCGCCGCGTTCATCCCGCTGCTGATCATCTGGCTGGGTCTCGGCGAGCCGTCCAAGGTCGCGATTCTGCTGCTGGGCGTGGTGTTCTTCAACACGCTGATGGTCGCCGACGCCGTACGGCGGGTGCCGGGCGAGCTCGGCCAGGCGGCCGCCACCCTGGGCGCCCGGCGCGGCGAGATCCTCCGGAAGGTGATCTGGCCGTACGCGCTCCCGGCGGTGGTGGACGCGGCGCGGATCAACGCCGCCGCCGCGTGGAACTTCGTGGTGGTGGCCGAGCTGATCGCCGCCGAGTCCGGGCTCGGCTACCGGATCGTCCGGGCCCAGCGGTTCCTGCAGACCGACAAGATCTTCGCGGTGCTCATCGTGATCGGGGCGGTCGGCCTGCTGATCGACGTCGTGCTGCGCGTGCTGCGCGACCGTCTCGGAAGGTGGACGGCATGACCCTCGTGCTGCGCGGAGTGGCCAAGGACTACGGGACCACCCGCGTCCTGGACGGCATCGACCTGTCGATGGAGCCGGGCGAGTTCGTGTGCGTGGTCGGGGCGAGCGGCTCGGGCAAGTCAACGCTGCTGTCGCTGATCGCCGGGCTCTCCCCGGTCAGCGCGGGCTCCATCACGCTCGGCGGGGCACCCGTCGTCGGCCCCGGTCCCGAGCGCGGGCTGGTCTTCCAGTCGGGAGCGCTGTTCCCCTTCCTCACCGTCGCGGAGAACGTGGCCTTCGGACTGCGGCTGCTGCCGATCTCCGGGGCCGACCGGGAACGGCGGGTCCGCTGGTATCTCGGCGAGGTCGGGCTGTCGTCCCTGGCGGGCGCGCTGCCCCGGCAGCTGTCCGGCGGGCAGCGCCAGCGGGTGGCGATCGCCAGGGCGCTGGCGTGCGAGCCGGCCGTACTCCTGCTCGACGAGCCGTTCGGGGCGCTGGACGTGCAGACCAAGGAGGACATGCAGCTCTTCCTGCGCGAGGTGTGGCGCGACACGGGCACGACCGTGCTGATGGTCACCCATGACGTGGAGGAGGCGGTCCTGCTCGCCCAGCGGGTCCTCGTCTTCGCCTGCGGGCCCGGCAGGATCGCCGCCGAGGTCCCGATCGACCTGCCCGCCTACCGGGCCCTCGCCGTCAAGCGGACCTCCCTCTTCCTGGGCCTGCGCGCAGGCGTCGAGGACCTGGTCCGCTCGCACATGCTGACATCGGGGAGGGAAAAGGTGTAGAACGATATTCTGTAGCTCTCCGGGCGGGGAGCTCCTGTGCGGGAGCGCCCCGAGGGCTTCCGGGAGGGAGAGACGATGGTCGACCTGGTGCTGCCGTCGATCGAGCGGGGCGTGCTGACGCTGACGTTCAACCGGCCGGACCGGCTCAATGCCTGGACCGACGAGATGGGCCGCCGCTACTTCGACCAGCTGGCCGAGGCGGAGAAGAATCCCGAGGTCCGGGTGATCGTGGTCACCGGGGCGGGCAGGGGCTTCTGCGCCGGGGCGGACTTCCAGACGCTCACCGCCATCCAGGACGGCTCGTACGCGGGGGAGCCCGACCGGCGTCCCAACACCTTCCCGACCACGATCCGCAAGCCGATCATCGCCGCGGTCAACGGCGCCTGCGCCGGGCTCGGCATGGTCCACGCCCTGGTCTGCGACCTGGTCTTCACCGCCGCCGAGGCCAAGTGGACCACCGCCTTCGCCCGGCGCGGCCTGGTCGCCGAGTACGGCCTGTCGTGGATCCTGCCCCGCCTGGCCGGGCAGGCCAGGGCCATGGACCTGCTGCTCTCCGGGCGCACCTTCACCGGTGCCGAGGCCTGCGAGCTGGGCCTGGCCAACCGGGCGGTGCCGGGAGAGCGGCTGATCGAGGAGACCTTGGCCTACGCCCACGAGCTGGCGACGTACAGCTCTCCGGCCTCGATGGCCGTGATCAAGCGTCAGATCTGGGGCGACTGGCAGCGAACCCTGGAGGCGTCGGAGTCGGCCGCGGCGCGCCTGATGGTCGACTCCTTCACCCGGCCGGACTTCGCCGAGGGCGTCGCCAGCTTCGTCGAGCGCCGCGTCCCCGGCTTCCCGCCGCTGTAGTCACTCCGGCGCATCTCAGCTGACCAGGGTGAGCCAGCGCGGGGCGGCGTCGAAGGGGGCCGTGCGGGCGGTGACGGCCTCCATCAGCCAGGCGGCCGAGGCGCGGGCGCTCCGGACGACCTCGGGCGGGTAGGCGTACCTGACCCGGTGCTCCTCGAACTCGTCCTCGTCGTCCAGGAAGACCCGGCTGGTGCGGCCCTTCGCCAGGTTCCGGCGCGTCCGGATCACGTCGAGGTCGAGGTCGACCATGGTGACCTCGCCGTCGCTCCACCGTGGCACGGTGGAGATGTCGCAGTAGATCTCGTGCTTGTGCGGGGCGGAGTTGAAGGCGGCGGTCCACCAGGCGTCGCGGGGGAAGAGCATCACGAAGGCGTGCGGGGAGGCCACCTCGGGCCCGTGGCCCTTGCGGCCGACGGAGTTGGCCGCGCAGCCGGTCCATACCCCGTGTTCGTCCTCGCCGAGCAGAAGGCCGCTGTGGTTCCAGTGCAGTGATCCGTCGTATTTGCGGTAGACCACCTTCACCATCTCATAGGACATTCCCCAACATTAAGCCTTGACAGAGATCTATGTATTTCCTACCTTCTAAATAGGTTAAGAGTGTCAGTGCGAAGCCCCGGCTGGCTGACCGGCAACCCTCGCACCGCGGCGGGGTGCCCCCGGGGGAGACCTGGCGGCACGGTCGGCGTGCCGCAAGCGCGGACCCCCTCACCGGGGTCACCGAGACATGTCCGGGAGTGCCACATGTCGAAGACCAGCACACTGAACTGCGCGAGCCCCATCGACCCCGACACCCACGGCCACTACCGGCCGCACCGTAGAGCCGCCGTATGAGCGCCTCGATCGCCGTCGTCGGCGCCGGCCCGACGGGCACCTGCCTGGTGGAGCGCATCTGCGCCAACGCCGCCGACCTGCTCGGCTGGCCCTCGCTCGACGTCCACGTGATCGACCCCCACCCGCCGGGGGGCGGCCGCGTCTGGCGCCGTGACCAGCCCGAGCTGCTCTGGATGAACTCCGCCGCCGCCGACGTGACGCTCTTCACCGACGAGTCGGTGCGCTGCGAGGGGCCGATCCGTCCAGGCCCCACGCTGGCCGAGTGGCTGGGCGGGGACCCCGGCGCCTTCGCCTCCCGCCCGGCCCAGAACGGCTACCTCTCCCATGTCTTCAGGCACGCGGTGGCGACCGCCCCGCGCGGGGTCCGGGTGCACGTGCACCCGGTCCGCGCCGTCGATCTCGCCGACATCCCCGGCGGCCAGGCGGTACGGCTGGAGGACGGCCGGACGATCGAGGTCGACGCGGTGATCCTGGCCCAGGGACACGGCGACGTGACCCCGAACGGGGAGGAGCGGGCGCTGGCCGACCTGGCCGCGCGCGGCGGGCTGCGTTACCTGCCCACCGGATACGCGGCCGACCTCGACCTGGACGGCATCCCCGCCGGAGAGCCGGTGATCGTGCGGGGGATGGGGCTGGCCTTCGTCGACCTGATGGTGCTGCTCACCTCGGGCCGGGGCGGCCGGTTCGTCCGCGAGTACGACGGGGAACTGGTCTACCTGCCCGGCGGGCGGGAGCCCCTCCTGCACGTGGGATCGCGGCGCGGCGTGCCGTACCACTCCAAGACCGGCTACCCCTTCGAGGGCGCACACCCGCCGGTGCCGCGCTTCCTCACCCGCGAGGCGCTGGGCGAGGGCCCGTGGAACTTCCGCCGGGACGTGTGGCCGCTGGTCGCCAAGGAGCTCGCCTTCGCGTACTACCACGAGCTCATCACCGCCCACCCCAAGCGCGCCAGGCTGGACTGGGCGGCGTTCGCGGAGGCGTTCGCCGATCAGGAGTGGCGCAGCCCGGGTATGCGCAAGCTGATCCGTACGGCCGTGCCCCGGCACCTGGACCGGCTCGACTTCGACCGGCTCGACCGGCCGTTGGCGGGCATCAGGTTCGGTGACCGGGCGGGGCTGCAGAAGTGGATGCACGGCTACCTCGCGGTCGACCTGGAACGGCGCGCCGACCCGGCGCACAGCGCCGACCACGCCCTGATCCTCGGGCTGCTCTCCGTCTACGGGGTCCTGGCCGAGCTGGGCGTCTCCGATCCGTGGTTCCACGGGTTCTTCAGCTACCTCGCCAGCGGCCCGCCGGGACCCCGGCTTGCGGAGCTGCGCGCCCTGGCCAAGGCAGGGGTGGTCACCTTCCTCGGCGCCGACCTCAAGGTCGACCACCACGAAGGGCGCTGGCGGGCACAGAGTCCCACCGTGCCCGGCGGCGTGACGGCCACGACCCTCGTCGAGGCCAGGCTGCCCGCGCCCAGCGTGAGCCGGGCCACCGACCCGCTCATCGGCGCGCTCCGCGACCGGGGCGAGCTCGACGAGAAGTCGGGGCTGGTGAACGTGCGGGCCGCGGACCGCCGCCTGGTCGACAGGTCCGGCACCCCGCACTCGCGCAGGTTCGCCTTCGGCCCCTGGGTCGCCGGCGGCCAGGTCACCGGCGGTTTCGCCAGGCCCCGCCGCAACGCCCCGCTCTTCCGCCACGCCGACGCCCTGGCCCGGATCGTCCTGTCCGAGGCCGTCGGCACCCAGATAAGACGGCACGTCGCGTGAACCCCGCGACAGATCGCATGGACCCGGTCCCGAACGAGCACGACGCACCACAGCACAAGGAGAAGAACGTGAAGTTGCGATGGGGCGCTCTGACGCTCGCCGGGGTGCTGGCGCTCGCGGCCTGCGGAGCCGAGAGCGGGACCCCGACCACGGCGGCCGGCGCGAAGGGCGGCACCGGCGGCGACGGAGAATCGCTCGTGTGGGCCGTCGAGACGCAGCCGATCACCTTCAACCCGCACCAGTGGGGCCAGAACAAGGCGCGCCTCCTGGTCCACAACCAGTTCGACGCGTTGATCGCCCGAGGCGGGAACGGTGATTTCCTGCCGTGGCTGGCCACCTCCTGGCAGGTTTCCAAGGACGGTCTGACCTACACCTTCGAGCTCCGTGACGACGTGACCTTCCACGACGGTGAGCGGTTCGACGCCGCCTCGGTGAAGGCCAACCTCGACCAGCTCGTCTCGCCCGGCTACAACGCCGCGGTCAGCGCCATCCAGCTGCGCAACTTCGACCACGCCGAGGTGAGCGCCCCGTACACCCTGAAGGTCACGCTGAAGGCCCCGGACGGACTGTTCCTGGACTTCCTCTCCTCCCCGCTCGCCGGCCAGGTCTCCCCGAAGTCGCTGAAGAACGCCAAGGACCTCAAGGCGGGCGGCGTCGACGTGGTCGGCACCGGGCCGTTCATCCTCGACCGGTTCACCCCCGGCCAGGAGGTCCACTACCGGCGCAACCCGAACTACAACTGGCCGCCCGCCGGCGCCGCCCACCAGGGGCCGGCACACCTGGCCGAGGTCACCTACCGCTTCCTGCCCGAGGCGGCGGTGCGGGTCGGCGCGCTCACCTCCGGGCAGGTACAGGTGATCGAGGGCGTGCCGGCCACCGAGATCGGCCTCATCAAGGGCAATCCGGAGTTGAAGCTGGAGACCAGCCTCAACTCCGGCAGCGCGTTCTCCTACTACTTCAACGTCTCCCGCCCCCCGTTCGACGACAAGCGGGTCCGCGAGGCGTTCCGCGACGCCGTCGACGTGGACGCCGTGCTCGACTCCGTCTACCAGGGCACCGCCAAGCGGGCCTGGAGCGTCATCGGCCAGGGCAGCCCGCAGTTCTACGACCCCTCGCTGGAGAACACCTTCGGCAACGACCCGGCGCGGGCCAACAAGCTGCTCGACGAGGCCGGCTGGAACGGACGTGACGCCGAGGGCTTCCGGGTCAAGGACGGCAAGCGGCTGACGGTCCGTACGGTCAGCTCCGCGCCGTTCGTCCGGGACCGCCGTGACATCCTCGCCCAGGCCGTCCAGGCGGCGGTCAAGCAGAGCGCCGGCATCGACTTCCAGGTCAAGCTCGTGGACCAGGGCACCGCGCAGAAGGCCACCGACGAGAACGAGTACGAGATCTTCGAGAACTCGCGCGGCGACACCGACGCCGGGGCGGCGCTCAACCTGATCCTGCCGAAGGGCGCCGCGATCAACCGCACCAGGTTCGAGAGCGCGGAGCTGGACAGGCTGCTCGCCGACGCGTCGGCGACCTCCGACCTCGCCGAGCGCAAGGAGCTCTACGCCAAGGTGCAGAAGACCGTGGTCACGGACGAGGCGCTGCTGCTCCCGCTGTACGTGCCCGCCGACCAGATCGCCTACGGCGCGGGCGTCACCGGCATCACCTTCGAGCCGGTCTCCGGCACCCCCAACAGTGCTTATGACCTCCGGATCGGGACATGAGCACCCTCGTACTCACCCGGCGGCGGGGGCTGGCCGCCGCCGGGTGGCTCGGCCCGGTGGCCAGGCGGCTCGGAGCGGGTGTCGCCGTGCTCTGGGCCGCCGCCACCGCGGCCTACCTCGCGCTGATGCTCGCCCCCGGCGACACGATCGACGTGCTGATCGGCGACGGCCTCGACACCCCCGAGCGGCGGGCGCAGATCATCGCCGAGTGGGGGCTGGCCCGCTCCCCGCTCCAGCAGTACGGCGACTACCTGCTCCGCCTCCTCCAGGGCGACCTGGGCCACTCCTACGTCCTGCAGCGCGGTGTGGGGGAGATCCTGGCCTCCCAGATCTGGCCGACGGTCCAGCTCGCGCTCACCGCCGCGACCTTCGGGGTGCTGCTCGCCCTGGTGCTCGCCCTGGCCACCGCCGGGCGCCGGTCCTGGCTCGGCGGCCTGGTCGGACTCTCGGAACTGGCCGTCGTCTCGGTCCCGCCGTTCCTCGTCGGCATCCTGCTGCTCGCCGTCTTCTCCTTCACCCTCGGCTGGTTCCCCGTCTCCGGTGACCGGGGGTTCGTCTCGCTCGTACTGCCGGGACTGGCGCTCGGCCTGCAGATCGCCGGGGTGCTCGGCCAGGTGCTCCGCGAGGGCCTGGAACGCGCGCTGGAGGAGCCGTTCGCGGTGACCGCGCGCTCGCGCGGCATCACCGAGTGGCGGCTCGTCGCCCGGCACGCCCTGCGCCACGCGCTGCTCCCCGCCGTCACCCTCACCGGCTGGTTCACCGGCTTCCTGCTCGGCGGCGCGATCATCGTGGAGGCCGTGTTCGGCCGCCCCGGGCTCGGCCAGGTCACCGTCGGCGCGGTGAGCAGCAAGGACCTGCCCCTGGTGATGGCGGTCGTGCTGATCTCCGCCCTCGCCTACGTGACGGTCAGCACGATCGTCGACCTCGCCTACCTCGCGATCGACCCCCGCCTGAGGAGGAGCAGATGAAGATGCCGATGGCGCCCCGGTCGCCGTACCGTCCGGGGAGGAGCCGATGACGACGGTCGCCGAGGTGCCCGGTGTCGTGACCGCGGCTCCCGCTCCGGCGCGGCGCCGCCACGCCTTCAGGGTGCCGCTGGCCGTGCCGCTGCTGTTCCTGGCGGTGGCCGCGGTCGCCGCCGTCGCGCCCGGCCTGCTGACCGGCGTCGACCCGCTGGCCGCCGACCCGCTGCACGCGCTCGCCGGGCCGAGCGCCGAGCACTGGTTCGGCACCGACCACCTCGGCCGCGACGTGCTGTCGCGCGTCGTCCACGGCGCCGGGCACTCGCTGAGCATCGGCGCCGCCGCCATCGGCCTCGCAGCCGGGGCGGGTGCCCTGCTGGGCGTCCTGGCCGGACTGTCCCCCCGCTACCTCGACGAGCTGCTCAGCCGCCTGTTCGACGTGGTGGCCACCTTCCCGGAGCTACTGCTCGCCCTGCTGGTCATCGCCGTCACCGGTCCGGGAACCGGCAACGTGATCCTCGCGATCGGCATCGCACAGATCCCCAACTACGCCCGCGTGATCCGTGCCCAGACGTTCGTGGTGCGCCGCTCCGGCTACGTCGAGCAGGCGGTCACCTTCGGCCTGGCCAGGCCGGTGCTCGTCGCACGCCACGTGCTGCCCAACGTGCTGGGTCCGCTGCCGGTGCTCGCCACGATCGGCATGGGCACCGCCATCATCGCCACCTCAGGTCTCAGCTTCCTCGGCATGGGGCCGCAGCCGCCCAGCCCCGAGTGGGGCTCGATGCTGTCGGAGGCCCGTAACTACCTGCGCGTCGCCTGGTGGACCGTGCTCTTCCCCGGGCTCTCCGTCACCCTGACCGTCATCAGCCTGACGCTCGTCGGGCGCCGCCTGCAGCGCCGTTTCGAAGGGAGAGACCGGTGAGCCTCATCGACATCGAGGACCTGCGGGTCGGCTTTCCCGGGGCCGGGGTGGAGGCCGTACGGGGGGTGAGCCTGTCGATCGAGGCGGGCGAGTGCGTGGCGATCGTCGGGGAGTCGGGCTCGGGCAAGAGCGTCACGGCCAGAACCCTGGTCGGGCTGACCGGCCCCGGCGCCTCGGTCACCGCCTCCCGGTTCACGGTCGACGGCCGGGACGCGCTCGGGTTCGGCGCCCGCGACTGGCGGCGGCTGCGCGGCCGGTTCGCCGGGTTGGTGCTTCAGGACGCGCTGACCTCGCTGGACCCGCTCCGCACCGTCGGCGACGAGATCGCCGAGGTGCTCGCCACCCACGATGTCGTACCCCGTGCGGCCCGGAGGGAAAGGGCGATCGAGCTGCTGGACGCGGTCGGGGTGCCGGAGCCGGAGGTGCGCGCCCGGCAGTACGCCCACCAGCTGTCCGGGGGACTGCGCCAGCGGGCCCTGATCGCCTCCGCCATCGCCGCCGACCCGCCACTGATCATCGCCGACGAGCCGACGACGGCGCTCGACGTCACCGTGCAGGCCCAGATCCTGCGCCTGCTCGCCGCCCGCAAGGCCACCGGGACCGCACTGCTCATGATCAGCCACGACCTCGCCGTGGTCTCCGCCATCGCCGACCGGGTAGTGGTCATGAAGGACGGGGTGATCGTCGAGGAGGGGGAGACGGGGCGGGTGCTGGCGCGGCCCCGGCACGACTACACCAGGCTGCTGCTCGCGGCCGTACCCTCCGCGATCTCGCGTGGCACCCGGCTGTCCGCCATCGCCGCCGGGGGCGTCGCGCTGCGCACCCCGCTGCCGGAACGGACCGTGGACCACGCCGCGCCGATTCTGAAGGCCTCGGGGCTCTCCGCCGCCTACGGCTCGCGCACCGTGGTCGACGACGTGTCCTTCGAGGTCTTTCCCGGCGAGACGCTCGGCATCGTGGGGGAGTCCGGTTCCGGCAAGACCACGGTGGCCCGGCTCGTCCTCGGCCTGCTCGAACCCGCCTCGGGAGAGGTGCTGCTGGGCGGTGAGCCCTGGTCGGGCATCCCCGAGCGCGGACGACGCACCCGCAGGTCCCGGATCCAGGTGATCTCCCAGAACCCGCTCGGGTCGTTCGACCCCCGCTACACGGTGGGCCGCCTGGTCGCCGAACCGCTCCGCGGCGCCTCCTCCGGGAGCGGATCCCACCGCGGGGCCTCCTTCGGGAGCGGTTCCCGTCGCGGGGCCCCGGCCTCGTGGCGGAAGGACCGGGTGGCCGAGCTGCTCGACAGGGTCGGGCTACCGGCCGACGTCGCGGGACACCATCCCCGGCGTCTGTCGGGCGGCCAGCGCCAGCGGGGGGGCCTACCCAGGGGGCGGGCCACCCCCCCCGGCCAGGGCGTCAGGGGCGAGCCCGTCAACGCGCG
>NZ_JBEOZN010000178.1:0-16743 GCF_040298085.1 Streptosporangium sp. NPDC001681
CTCGCGGTGGCGGCGGTTGCCGTCAACGCGATCGCGGGTGAGGAGGAGTGAGCGGGTTGAGCGGGGATCTCGGGTGCCTGTACGGGGTCGGGCTGGGGCCGGGAGACCCGGAGCTGGTGACGGTGAAGGCGGCCAGGCTGCTCGGCGCGGCCGACGTGATCGCCTACCACAGCGCCCGGCACGGGCGGAGCATCGCCAGGTCGGTGGCCCTGCCCTACCTGCGGGGAGACCAGGTCGAGGAGGCGCTGATCTATCCGGTGACCACCGAGGCCACCGACCACCCCGGCGGATACCAGGGCGCGCTCGACGACTTCTACGCCGACTGTGCCGTGCGGCTGGCCGCGCACCTGGACGCCGGGCGCGACGTGGTGGTGCTCTGCGAGGGCGACCCGCTCTTCTACGGCTCCTACATGCACATGCACAAGCGGCTCGCGCACCGGTACCCGACCGAGGTGGTGCCGGGGGTGACCTCGATCAGCGGGGCCGCCGCGGTGCTCGGCCGCCCGCTGGTCGAGCGGGACGAGACGCTGACCGTGCTGCCCGGCACGCTCCCGGCGGACGTGCTGGCCGAGCGGCTGGCCGCCGCCGACTCGGCCGCGGTGCTGAAACTCGGCAGGACCTTCGAGAAGGTCCGCGCCGCCTTCGCCGAGGCCGGTCGCCTCGACGACGCCTGGTACGTCGAGCGGGCCACCACCGGTAAACAGCGCATCGAGCCGCTGGCGGACGTCGACCCCGAGTCGGTCCCCTACTTCTCCCTCGCGCTGCTGCCCAGCCCGCTCACGCCGTTCTCCGCGAAGGCCGTGGCCGACCGCGAGGAGCAGGCCGGAGACGAGCGGCGCGGCGAGGTCGTCGTGGTGGGGCTCGGCCCCGCGGGGCGGCCGTGGCTGACCCCCGAGGTGCAGGACGCCCTCGCCCGGGCCGACGAACTGATCGGCTACGGCCCCTACCTCGACCGGGTGCCGCCCAACCCGCGCCAGCGCCGCCACCCCACGGACAACCGGGTCGAGGCCGAGCGCGCCGCGCACGCGCTGGAGCTGGCCGCCGCCGGATCACGGGTGGCCGTGGTCTCCTCGGGCGATCCGGGGGTGTTCGCCATGGCCGGCGCGGTGCTCGAGGTCGCGTCCGAGCCGAGGTTCGCCGACGTCGAGGTACGCGTGCTGCCCGGCCTGACCGCCGCCCAGGCGGTGGCCAGTCGCGCCGGGGCTCCGCTGGGCCACGACTTCTGCGTGCTGTCGCTGTCCGACCTGCTCAAACCGTGGGAGGTCATCGCGGACCGGATCACCGCCGCGGCGCGGGCCGACCTGGTGCTGGCGATCTACAATCCGGCCTCGCGGAGCCGGACCTGGCAGGTGGCCGCCATGCGCGACCTGCTGCTCGAACACCGTTCCCCGCACACGCCCGTCGTCATCGGGCGGGATGTCGGCGGCCCGGCGGAGAGCGTGCGCGTCGTGGAGCTGGCCGACCTCGACCCCGCCGAGATCGACATGCGCTGCCTGCTGATCGTGGGCTCGTCCACCACCCGGCTCACCGAACGTGGCGGACGGCCCGTCGTCTACACCCCGCGCCGCTATCCGGCCTGAGCCTCCACCCAGGCCGCGGCGGCCTCGGCGGTGTCCACCAGCGGGACACCGCCGGGGAGCGGCGGCCGCCGTACGATGACCACCGGAATCCCCAGCTCCCGCGCGGCGGCCAGCTTGGCGGTGGTCATCTCGCCGCCGCTGTCCTTGGTCACCAGCACCTCGACGCGGTGCTCGCGCATCAGCTCCAGCTCTCCGCGCAGGGTGTACGGCCCCCGGGAGAGCACGACCACCGTCCGGCCGGGCAGCGGCGGGGTGGGCGGATCGACGGACCTGGCCAGGAACCACAGGTCAAGGCCGGTGAACGCGGCCAGGCTGCGGCGGCCGGTGGTGAGGAAGACCCGCCTCCCCAGCTCGGGCAGCAGGTGGGCGGCGGCCTCAAGCGTGGGCACCCAGCGCCAGTCGTCGTCCGGACCCTGGCGCCAGCCGGGACGGCGCAGCACCAGCAGCGGCACCCCGGTGCCGGCGGAGGCCGCGACGGCCGAGGCGGTCATCCGCCGGGCGAACGGGTGGGTGGCGTCGACGACCAGGTCGATCGCGTGCTCCCGCAGCCAGTCGGCGAGCCCCTCGGGGCCGCCGAATCCACCCTCGCGCACCTCGCCGGCCGGGAGCCTGGGGTTGGCGACCCGTCCCGCCAGCGAGGACACCACGTGCAGGTCCGCCCGCCCGTCCAGCCGGGCGGCCAGTGCCCTGGCCTCCGCGGTCCCTCCCAGGATCAGCAGGCGTCTCATCTCGCTCCCGCCGGTCGATCCCGGCACCTGTCCGCAGAGTAGAGGTGGCTGTCGGGGAACGCCGAGGCCGTCAGCACCCGCCCGACCACGATCACCGCCGTCCGCAGCACCCCGGCGGCCCTGACCCGCTCGGCGATGTCGGCCAGGGTGCCCCGCAGGATCACCTCGTCGTCCCTGCTCGCCCGGGCCACCACCGCGACCGGGCAGTCGGCGCCGTAGGCGGGGAGCAGTTCCGTGACGACCGCCTCGATCCGCTGCACGGCCAGGTGCAGCACCATGGTCGCCCGGCTCGCGCCGAGCGTGGCCAGGTCCTCGCCCTCCGGCATCGGCGTGGCACGCGCGGACGTACGGGTGAGGATGATGGACTGCCCGACTCCCGGCACGGTGAGCTCCCGCTTCAGCGAGGCCGCCGCGGCGGCGAAGGCCGGGACGCCCGGCACCACGTCGTACGGGATGCCGAGCGCGTCCAGCCGCCGCATCTGCTCGGCCATCGCGCTGAAGACGGAGGGGTCGCCCGAGTGCAGCCGGGCGACGTCCAGCCCGGCCGCGTGCGCGCCGGCCATCTCGGCGACGATCTCATCGAGGGTGAGCCCGGCGGTGTCCACCAGCCGTGCCCCGGGCGGGCAGTCGTCCAGCAGCTCGCGCGGCACCAGCGACCCGGCGTACAGGCACACCGGGGACGAGGCGATCACCCGCAGGCCGCGCACCGTGACGAGGTCGGCGGCTCCGGGGCCCGCTCCGACGAAACACACCCTGGCCGTCAAGACTCCTCCTCCTTGACCGATGACCAGACGGTCACCGGCATCATCGTCCGCCAGCCGGTGAAGCCGCCGACCGGGGCGGCGCGGCCGACCGCGAGGCGCACCAGGTCTCCGCCGTGCCTGCCGTACCAGTCGGCCACGACCGCCTCGGACTCCAGGGTCACCGCGTTGACCACCAGCCTGCCGCCCGGCCTGAGCGCCGCCCAGCAGGTGCTCAGCACGCCGGGAACCGTCGCGCCGCCGCCGACGAAGACGGCGTCGGGCACGGCCAGTCCGGCGAGCGCGCCGGGGGCCGCGCCGACGACGACCTCCAGCTCGGGCACCCCCAGCGCGGCCGCGTTGCGCGCGGCCCGCTCCGCCCGGTCCCGGCGGCTCTCCACCGCGACGGCCCGGCACGCGGGATGGCAGCGCATCCACTCGATCGCGATGCTCCCCGCACCCGCGCCGACGTCCCACAGCAGCTCGCCGGGGACGGGCGCGAGGCGGGACATGGTGACCGCCCGCACCTCGCGCTTGGTCAGCTGCCCGTCGTGCTCGAACGCCTCGTCCGGCAGCCCGGGGACGCGGGGGAGCGGGACGTGTCCCGGGTCAGACATTGCCGAGCACCCGGGTCACCTGGATCTCGATCACGACACGGTCGGGGTTCACCCGGGGGGCGCGGTAGCGCAGCGCGTACCGGCGCTCGGCGTCGGCGACCTCCTCGGGGGTGTCCCGGAGCACCGCACGCCCCTCTAGGGTGGACCAGCGCCGCCCGTCGACCTGGCAGACGGCGGCCGGCGCGCCCGCCGGACCCGCGGCGGCCACCAGCCGGCCCTTGTACGACCCGCGCGAGGTGATGACCCGGGCGATCGCCGTGCCGACGTCGAGCGTCACCCCGACGGGCACCACGTGCGGCGTCCCGTCGGACCGGACGGTGGTCAGCGTGCACAGGTGCCGCTCATGCCAGAACGCGTCGAACCCCTCGCCCAGCCCGGCCAGGTCCGGCCGTGTGGCCCCCACAAGCATCACGTCACCCCAATGGTCGTCGGTACGTTCACCCGATGACGAACCCCCGTGGCGTACCGTCGCGGGGTGCCGCCCTCTCCCGGTGCCGGGCAGGGCGCGCCGCATGTCACCCGTGGCGGGGCCAGAGTGTACTCGGAGACGGGGGTGGCGGCCGAGACCAGGGTCCTTCACAGCGGGCCGGGCACGGCGTGGGTGAAGCCACCGCCCGGGTCAGATCGGGTCAGACGACCCGGACCCGCTCGGCAGCAGCAGCGCGACCAGCACGCCCACCCCGCACAGGGCGGCGGTGATCAGGAAGATCTCGCTGTACTCGGTGTGCAGCGCCGCCCTGACCTTCTCCTCGTACTCGGCCAGCCGGGTGGCGTACACGGCCGGGTCCACGCCGAAGGGCAGCGGGGTGTCCAGGTCCGCGGTGAGGGACTGGAAGCGGTGGAAGCCCCAGGCGGACAGTGCGGCGACGCCGAGCAGCATGCCCATCATCCGGGCCACGACCACCGCCGCCGAGGCCACCCCGTGCTGGACGGCGGGGACGGCACGCAGCACCGCGGAGGAGACCGGTGCGATCACCAGCCCCAGACCGAGACCGGCGACGATCAGATCGGCGTCCATCCGGTACCCGGCCGAGGCGAGGTCCAGTGGCCACTGGCCGATGCGCACATAGCCGACGCCTGCCAGCGCCAGCCCGATCACCGTCACCACGCGCTCACCGTACCGGCGGGACGCCAGGCCGCCCACCAGAGCGGCCACGGAGAGCGCGACCAGGAAGCGCGACAGCACCAGGGCGCCGTCCAGGGTGTCCAGGCGCAGCAGGGTCTGGGCCGACAACTGCACGTCGACCAGGGTGACCAGCAGCGCGGCGCCGGTCAGGAAGCTCACCCCGAGCGTGGCGAAGAACGGGCCGCGCAGCACCCCCGCCATGTCGATCAACCGGGTTCTGGCGCGCATCTCCCACACGACGAACACGGCGCCGGACACGACCCCGCCGACGATCGTCGGCAGGCCCCACGGCGGGAGGACCGCCCCGCTCGGATCGGGGTTGTAGAGACCGGCCACGAGCAGGCCGAGCGCGAGCGCCAGCAGCAGCCCGCCGACCACGTCGACGCGGCCGTCGCCGGTGCCGGTCCGGTCACGGCCGGGTGGCGGCACCGACCGCTGTACGGCGACCGCGGCCAGGGCCACCAGCGGGATGTTCAGCCAGAAGATCGACCGCCAGCCGCCGAGTTGCACGCCGCCGAGCTGGAGGGGGGACGGGACCAGGGCGGCGAGGGCCGCGCCGTACAGGGGGCCCAGCACGCTGCCGAGTTCCTGGGCCGACCCCACGGCGCCGAGCGCCACCGGACGCTCGTCCTCATCCCACAGATCCCCGATCAGAGCCATGGTGATGGGCAGCAGCGCGCCGCCCGCGACCCCCTGCAGGGCCCGTCCGGCGACCAGCCAGGGCACCGTCTCACCCAGCGCGGTGATCACCGAGCCCGCCGCGAAGCCCGCCAGGCAGAGCTGGATGAGCGGGCGCCTGCCGTACCGGTCGGAGAGCTGGCCGAGCAGCGGCATGGCCGCGATGTAGCCGAGCAGGAAGCCGGTGACGATCGGGGTGGCCCGCTCCATGTGGTTGAGCGGGACGTCGACGTCCTTGGCGATGTCGATGAGGACCGTGACCACGACGTACGCGTCCAGCGCCGCCAGCAGCACCGCGGTGCCGCCGACGCCGAGAGCGGCCCGTCGCCGGGCCAGCCGGCCGCCGTCCTCCGGGACGGCGCGGGTCACCATCACTGGGCCGGAGCGGTGACCTGGACCGGCACGTCGTAGTCGCTGAAGACCACGATCACCTTGCCGCCGGTCAGTGGCAGATCCGCCTTGAGCAGGCGGCTGGTGGCCTTGTCGATCCAGAGCGTGCCGTCGACGCTCTGCGCGAGGCCGGGCACCATCGTGGCGAGCACCTGCTGGGAGAGCGTCGCCGAGACCCGGTAGGAGTCGACGCCGTTCACCTTCTCGGCCGCCTGGGTCTTCGGGTCCAGCGCGTTGCTCAGCAGCTGTACGACGCCCTTCTCCGGGTTGAGGATGGCGGACGGGTCGTAGATCGCCGCCAGCTGGCTCCGCGACATCTTCTGGAAGCCTCCGGTCACCCCTTTGAAGTGGACGGTCTCCCCGATCAGCACGAAGCTGATCTCCTGAAGACTGCCCGCCACGTCGATCTGGATGGTGCCGTCCGCGTCGCCGGTTCCGCTGAGGCGGCCGGAGGCCTTCTTGACCGGCACCGCGGGAGCGCCCTCGGTCTCCATGGAGAAGGTCGCCGACTTCACGGCACGTGTCGCCTCCGCGGACTTCTTGACCAGTTCGGCTCCGCTGGGAAGGGCTGCCGTGGCGTCGGAGGCGTCGCCGCCGCTGCAGGCGGTGACCAGGGAGCACACGGTGAGCACCGCGGCGATGAAGATCCGGCGAGCAGACATGGGCGGATCGTAACGACAGCGCGGTCTACTAAGGGAGTACGGGCGGTATCGGTTTCGCGTCAGCGAATGTTTTTGAGGTGCTCCACCACCGGAGCGTAGGCGATTTCCAGCTCGATCAGCTGATCGTCGGTGAGCAGGTCGATGAAGTGCCGGCGCACGCCGGCCACGTGGTGCGGCGCGACCCTGTTGATGGTGTCCCAGCCGTGCGCGGTGAGGACGGCGAAGGTGCCGCGCCGGTCGTCGGCGCAGGTCTCCCTGGCGACCAGGCCGGCCTTCTCCATCCGGGAGATCTGGTGCGACAGCCGGCTGCGGGACTGGATCGTGGCGTCCGCCAGGTCGCTCATCCGCATGCGGTGACCGGAGGTCTCCGACAGGTTCACCAGGATCTCGTAGTCGTTCACCGAGAGCCCGAAGGACTGGAGTTCGCGGTCGAGGCGGTGTTCGAGAAGTTTGTGCGCGGCGAGGTGGGCACGCCACGCCCGCTGCTCGACCGGCGACAGCCAGCGAGGCGTCTCGTCGTTCACCGGTCGCTCACCACTCTCGTGCCCCGCGCCGGTGGCTCCGGTGACTTCGGCGGGTCCGCCTCCCGACCGACCACTCCGTTCGCCGGGCGAGGCCTGCTGCAGGGTCATGGATCAGAACCTACCTCAGAAGGCACCGATCACTCGTGGTAGGCGGTGTCAGCGCGCCCGGAGGGGGTTACCTCTCCGTCGTCATTTGCCCTTCTTGGTCGGCGACGGTGCCGGGGATGATGTCGGGGACGGCTCGACGGTCTCGCCGTTCGGGTCGGTGACCAGTTCCTCGGCGGCGCCCATGACCGTGGCCGCGTTCACCTTCCACCGGCCTCCCGTCTTGATCAGGCTCAGCTCCATGTACGTGCCGAGCATGCGCCGGGTCCCCGCCGTGCTCGTGACCTGGGAGTCGACCACCGTGATCGCCTTCGCCCTGCCCTCGCCGACCGCTGAGACGTAGACGCCGCGGATCGAGGCCGAAGAGCTCGCCCGCATCGTGGTGATCACGCCTTCGAGCGGGCTGAACGCCTCGTTGTAGGTCTTCTCGAAGTCCTCGCCGGAGATGGCGAAGACCCGGTCGCGGTAGGCCTGCAGGTCGGTGTGGTCGTAGGTCTGCAGGGCCACGGCGAACTCGCCCGCCCGGGTGGACACCGCTGCGCGGTCGGCCTTCTCCTGCGCCAGCCGGTCGGCGGCCGTCCACTGGAGCACCGCGGTGGTCGCGGTCGCCGCGAACAGCATGGCCGCGACGGCACCGGCCAGCCTGCCCCGCCAGGTGCTGAATCCGCTCTTCCCGCTACCCGCGGCCCTGTGCTCCCGCTCGGTCTCCGTGCTCGCCCCGGCGGGCGGCCCGGCCTCAGATTCCCTACCGGCCTCCTGATCCTGACCCTGATCCTGGTCCGGAGCCGGGGGCGGGGCGTCCTCGGCGGGGTCGCGCCGGTGCTGTTCCGACGTGCGGGGGGTGGGGGTCAAGGGCTTACTCCTGTTCACGGCGGCGGGAGGCTCGGCCGACGGCGATCCAGCCGAGCACACCGCCGGAGACGGCGACCGCGGCGAAGATCGCAACGATGAGGGGGGTCATGTCCTGGGAGGACTCCGAGGTCCGGCCGGTGTCCGCGGCCGGTACCGGCTCCCGGCTCTCTGCAGGCGCCGGTGTCGCGTCGCCGGGTTCGGCGGTCGCTCCGTCCGCGGACTCGTCGTCGGGGTCTTCGCCGGCGTTCTCGTCGCCGGGAGCCTCCTCGTCCTTTCCGACCGCCACCTTGCTCGCGGGTCCCTTCGGGCAGGTGCGGAGCTTGGGGACCGTCGGGGGAGCCAGCGGATTGCGATACTCCCGCGCGGCCTTGGGGCCGCCGGGGACGCTGAAGATGAAGGCGGTCCTGCCGTACAGGCCGTCGGCCTGCCTGTCGCTCACGTCGGCGATCAGCGCCTGAGCGGTGGGTACGTTGCGGAGCAGGTGGTTGACGTTGTCGGGAGTACGGCCGCCGAACACCTTGCCGGGCTTGACGCCTCCGGCGGTCAGCAGGCAGGACAGGCCGGGGCGTGCGGTGGTGAGCAGGGTGTCGACCTGCCGGAAGAAGCTCGGCCCGTGGTCGAGGGCGGCGTTCAGCTGCCTGCGGGACTCGCGGATCGCCCGGGTCACCGCGGCCAGGTCGTCCACCCCCTCGGACAGTTTCTCGCGCCTGTCCGCCAGGGTCCCGGTGAGCCGGGTGAGCTGCACCGACAACTCGTCCAGCACGTCGGTGTTCTCGGCGAGGGTCGCGGTGAGGTCGTGCGCGTTGTCGACGATCTCCCGGATCGAGGTCGTCCGCCCGTCCAGGCCGGTCGCCAGCTCCCCCACGATGGTCCGGGCGTCCTCGGCCGGCACCGCGTCGAGCAGCTTGCCGACACCGTCGAACAGCTTCCGGTAGTCGAGCGGTACCGAGGTGCCGGCCAGCGGGATGGTGGCGCCCGCGGCCAGGGTGGCGCCCTCACCGCCGGTTCCGCTCCTGGGCGGGGAGATCTCCACGTACGGCTCGCCGATGGCGGACTTGCGGCGCACCTCGGCGGTGACGTCCCGGGGCAGACGCACCCCGCGATCGATGCTCAGCGCGACAACGATCTTGCCGGGTGCCAGCTCCACGCCGCTGATCCGGCCGATCCGCACGCCGAGGTAGGCCACGTCGAAGCCCTCCACCAGGCCGGGGGAGGAGAGGAACTCGGCGTTGATCCGGTACGGCCGCTCGACGAGGTCCAGCTTGATGATGGTGGTGAACGCCCACACGGTCATCACGACGCCGAGCGCCGCGAAGAAGCCGAGGTTGATCCAGATGCGGTTCCTCATCGCGGCGGCCCCAGCAGCAGGCGGAAGTCGTCCACCGAGTTGGGCAGGCGGGGCCTGTCGCTCTTCTTCGGCTCGGGCAGCAGCAGCCCCTTGAGCCACACGGAGATCAGCAACTGGCCGTTCACCACGAGTGGTGGCTGGTCGAGGAAGCTCTGCACCCGGCTCACCAGCACCTTCAGGTCCTCCTTGCCGCGTACCGCCGAGGTGGAGACCGCGTCGAGCTCGCGCAGCAGGGTGCGCAGCCGGGCCTCGTGCCTGGGATAGATCGTGTCGTTGACCTCACGGGCCAGCGCGGTGAGCTCCCTGAGGGTCTTCTTGATGTGCCTGCGGCCGTGGTTCAGGCGGGCGGTGGCGTCGGCGAGCGTGCCGGGCAGCCGGTCCAGCTCCGCGGTGCCCTTGGCGAGTTCGTCGCCGAGCCTGGCCAGGCCGTCGATGGTACGGGCCAGGTCCTCGCGGGACTCCGCGTAGGCGGTGGTGACCTCGGTGGTCTGTCGCAGGAGCCGGTTGAGGTCCTTGCCCTTGCCGCCGATCCCGGTCGCCGCCGCGTCCAGGACGGCGTTCACGTCCTGGGCGCCGAGCGCGTCGATGAGCGGCCCGGCCCGCTCGGTGACCTGCTCGATGTCGGGTTTGACGGAGGTCACGGCGATGGTCGAGCCGCTTCGCATGAACGGCCCCGTCGTCATGTCCCGCCCTTCGGGAAGATCCAGCTCGATGTAGTTCTCGCCGAGGATCGAGGTCTTGGCGACGATGGCGCTCGTCCCCTCGGGCACCTGGTTGCCGTCCTCGATGGACATGGTGACCTTCGCCCGGTAGCCCTCCAGCCGGATGTCGGTCACGCTGCCCACCCGTACGTCGGACACCTGAACGCTGTGTCCGGCCACCAGGCTCTGCACGTCGTCGAAGGTCGCGGTCAGGGTGAGCTCGCCGGTCGGCGCGCCCAGGGTCTGCAGGCTGCACGCCGCGCTCAGCCAGAGCACGGCCAGCCCGGCGACCGGGCGGGTCCACCGCCGCCACCGGCCCGCGATCTTTTGGCCCGCGCCCGCCGGTGTCCCCGGTCGTGTCCCCGAGGGCGTCTCCGTCCGCTCCCGTACTCCCGTGCCCATCAGCGGCCCTTCCCGCTTCCCTGCCAGGGGCAGTTGCTCAGCTCTCCCGGCAGACAGGGCACCTTGCCCAGGCCCATGGCCTCGAAGAGCGGGGTCAGCCAGACCCGCGTCAGCGCGTTGAGCACCACACGGATCTTGAGCACGTGGTTCTTCCTGTCCCACGACAGGATCATGTTGTCCAGGAACTTCCTGCTGCCCTCGATGCCTTCGGCCACCGACTCGCTGTTGACCTTGAGGGTCAGCACCAGCTCGGCGAGGTTGGCCACCCCCTTGGGCAGCCGCTCCTGGTACGCCTCGATCAGCACGTCACCGCGCTGCACGAACTCCGCCAGGCCGGTGATGAAGCGTTTCATCCGCTGCCGCTCGTCGGCGAGGGTGGCGCCGGCCTCGGCGAAGGCGTCGATGGTGGTCTTCACCTGCTTCTCGCGCCTGTTGAGGTTGGTGGCGATCCGGTTGAGGCCCCTGGCCAGCTCGATCAGCTGCTCGTCCTGCCCGGCGAGGGCACGGGTCAGCGAGGCGGCGTCGGCGAGCGCGCCGTTGATCTGCTTGCCCCGGCCTTTGACGGTGTCGGCCAGGTTGCCGGCCACATCGCCCATCTTGCCGGTGTCGAGGGCGTCGGTGAGCTTGGTGAACGCCTCCAGGGCGTCGTCGATCTCCACCGGCAGGTCGGTCCGCTCCAGCGGGATCACCGCATCGGGTGCGATCTTCGGCTTGCCGGGCGTCCAGGGCGGGTGGAGCACCACGTTCCGCTCGCCCAGCGTGTTCTGCGCGGCCACGATGGCGTTGACATCGGCGGGCAGCGGTATCCCCCCGTCGATCAGCAGATCCGCCCGGACCCTGTCGCCCTCGACCGTGAGCTTCTCCACGGTCCCCGCGTCCAGGCCCAGCACCTTGACCTTCGCCTGCTCGTACAGCGAGGGGGCCGCGCTGAAGTAGGCGGTCAGCCGGTAGGGGCCGGCCCCGCCCGGCAGCAGCGAACACCCCCCGGTGGAGGCCAGCAGCACTCCCGCGAGCAGCGCCGCGATCACCCTGCGCGCCGGGGACCGCGCCGCGGTGCGGGCGCGGTGCGGGCGGCTCGCTCCTTGCTGTCCCTGTGCTGTCAACGGCTGTTCCTGTCCTTGCGGATGGCAGCCAGCACCTCGGGGTTGATCGGCCCCAGCCCGGTGGCGACGGCTTCTATCCACGGCCCGTGGCCGCCGGTCGTGGCGAGCCCGGAGAAGGTGGGGCCGACCCAGGCGAGCACCGAGTTGAGGTTCCTGCCGCTGGTGGAGTCGAGGCGGTTGCCGATGGCGGTCACGTCGTCGAGCACCGTGATCAGGTCCTTCTCGTGCCGGGTGACCAGGGTGGTGATGCTGTTGACCAGGTCGCTGCCGTCGCCGAGCAGCGACTTCAGCTCGTCGCGGCGGAGCCGCAGCTCGTTGAGCATGATCTCGATCGAGTCGATCAGGCGGCCGATCTGCGCGTCCTTCTTCTCCAGCACGTCCATGATCTTGTTGCCGCTGTCCAGCAGCCGCCGCAACTGAGGCTCGCTCTCGCTGATGATCTCCGACAGCTCGCCGACGTTGTCCAGCAGCTTGCTGACCCTGCCCTGGCGGGCGGGCTTGAGCTCCGCCAGCTCGGCCAGGAGCCTGTCGACGGAGTCGGTGTCGAGCCGCTGCACCAGCCGGGTGGCGTCCTTGAGCGCGTCGGTGACCAGCACGGGGGTGCTCGTCCGGGACATGGGGATCCGCCGCTGCTCCTCGGGCAACTCGTCCATGTATGGGCGGGTGACCGGCCCGGTGAGCCTGACGTAGCGCCCGCCCAGCAGGTTGGACAGGGCGATCTCGGCCCGGGTCTGCGGGCCGAGTCTGATCCCGTCGTCCACCCTCCAGGTCACCACGACGTGCCCCTGGGAGTAGTCGGCGCGGACCTCGGTGACCTTACCGACCGTCACCCCCGCCACCCTGACGTCGTTGCCGGAACGCAGCCCGGCCGAGTCGGGCAGCACCGCCGACATCGGGTATCCCCCCTCCAGCAGCCCCAGGTTGCCGATGAGGAAGGTGACGACCAGCACGACGGTGAGGACCGTCATCGACACCAGGCCGACGACGGTCCTGTTGCGGTCGCGAAACGACTTGAGCGCCATCAGGACCCCACCAGAACCCGGCGCAGGTCACCGGTGTCGGACAGCTTGAAGGAGCCGCGCAGCGGCGGAGGGCTCTTCATCGGGTACGGGCAGGGCAGCGGGCCGAGCGCGAAGCAGGGCACGTACGCGGTGACGAAGTTGCCCTGGCCGGTCACCTGGAACGAGCGCCGCAGCGGCGGGGTGAGCGTGCCGAGGAGCCTTTCCACGCTGCCGATGTTGCGCCGGATGCCGCCGGTGAGCCGGGTCAGGTGGTCCACCACCCGGCCGAACTCCTGGGAGTTCGCGCCGAGCACCCGGTCGTTGACCCTGACCGTGGTGGACAGCTCCACCAGGGCGTCGTCGACCAGTTCGCGGTTGCGGGCGAACGCGCCGGTCAGCGTGACCAGGTTGTCGACCAGCTGGGCTATCTGCCGGTCCCTGCGGGCGACGACGTCGGTCACCGTGGCGTAGTCCTCCAGCAGCCCCTGGATGACCTTCCTACGTTCGGCGATCGTGCCGGTCAGGTCGTCGAGGTTGTCGACCAGTTCGGGGATGTTCTCCTGGTTGCCGTCCAGCGCCTCGCCCGCCGCGGTGAGCAACTGGTTGATCTGCTCGGGGTCGAGGCTGCGGGTGAGCGGGCCCAGGTCGCTCACGAGCTCGCCGATGTCGACCACCGAACTCGTCCGCTCCACGCGGGCGCCGTCGCCGAGCATCTCCCCGGCGGTGCCCGGCTCCAGATAGACCACTCGCTGCCCGATCGTGTTGCGCCAGCGGATCGCGGCCGAGCTGTCGGAGGGAACCCGTACATCCGTCCGTACGCTGAGCGTGACCTCGGCCCGGCCCGCGACCACCTCGATCGTGTCGACCTGCCCGACGGGCGCACCCGCGATCTTCACCTGGTCTCCCTCGTGCAGCCCGGAGACGTCGTCGAAGGTGGCGACGAGGCTGTAGGAGTCGCCCACGTCGACCCTGGCGATCTGGCCGCCGATCAGGACGATCAGCGTGCCCGTCACCAGGAGGAAGAGCACGAACTTGCCCAGCGTCCAGCGGCGCCGAACCTGCTCCGCGGATCCGGCCACGCGCTCACCCGCCCTTCGTGGAGCCGCACGCGCCGACGAAGAGCTCGCACACGTCCGTCGAGATGAAGGTCTCCATCTTGATCTGGGCGGTGCCGTTCGGGCCCTGTCCCGAGGCCAGGTCGTTGAGTACGGCGAGCATCCGGTTCAGCCCTCGCACACCGTCTCCGGCGATGCCGAGCTGCGCGTACAGCAGGGAGGCGACGCGTTCCCCGGAGTTGACCGCGGCCTTGAGGTCGCGGCGGTGCTCGCGCAGGCCGTGCGCGGTCAGGTGGGAGACGTCGTCGAGTTCCTCGAGCAGGGCGCGTACCTTGTCGGCCCGCTTCAGCAGGTCGGGAGTGATCACATTGGCGTCCGCGGAGATGGCCACCAGCTCGTCGCCCTTGTCGGCCAGGGCCGCGCTGAGGTCCCCGGCGTCGCCGATGAACCGCTGGAAGTCGGCGCGGTGCCGGTGGGCCACCTCGATGACCCTTCCGGCGTCGCCGATGATCGCCCGCAGCTGCGGGCCCTTGCCGTCCAGGCCCCGGCCCAGGGTGTGCACGATGGTCGTGACGTCCTGCGGGTCGATCGCCTTCAGCCCCTCGTACGCGTCGGTGAGGGAGTCCGACAGGTCGGAGGGGGCCTCGGTCCTGGTGATGACCGCGCCGCTGAGCAGGTAGGGGCCGGAGGTCTCGCCGGAGCCGGGGACGAGGTTGACGAACTTGGGGCCGAAGACCGAGCTCGGTTCGATCGTGGCGGTGACGCTCTGGGGCACCCTGACTCCGGGGTCCACGTATATGGCGACCACGGCCCGGCCCTGCCGGTCCAGGGTGACCGAACCGACCCCGCCCACCGTGATGCCGCGGATCTTGACGGGGGAGTTGGGGTCCAGGCCCTGGCCCGAACGGGTGAACACCGCGGTCAGCCGGGTGCCGCTCACCTCGGAGGCACCCCGCACCACCGCGGCGACGGACACGACCAGGACCAGCAGCACGACGATCGAGATCGCCAGCCTGATCGGCAGCGCCACCTCGCCCCTGGCCGCCATCCGGCTCACCCCGTCAGCTTCAGGCTGCTGCCGCCACCCCAGAACAGGTAGGACAGCAGCAGGTTGAGGAGGATGACCGTGACGATCGACTGCCGGATCGCCCGCCCGGCCGCGATGCCCACGCCGACCGGGCCGCCGGTGGCGTTGAACCCGTAGTAGCAGTGGATGCTGACCACGGCGAACGCGAAGACGATCACCTTGACCACGCTGTAGAAGATGTCGATCATCGGCAGGCCGAGGTAGAAGTAGTAGTCGTAGACGCCCGGCGACATGCCGAACAGGACGGTGCACATCAGCCGGGTGGCGAAGAAGCTGGCGAACAGCGCGATCAGGTAGACCGGGATCAGCGCGATCAGCGCGGCCACCACGCGGGTGCAGATGAGGTAGGTGAACGCGTTGATGGCCATCACCTCCAGCGCGTCGATCTCCTCGGAGATCCGCATGGCACCGAGCTCGGCGGTGAAGGACGAGCCGACCTGGGCCGCGAGCGCGACCGCCGCGATGATCGGGGTGATCTCCCGCACGTTGGCGAAGCTGCCCACCAGCCCGATGAAGGACTCGGCTCCGATCGACTGCAGGCCCTGGTAGCCCTGGAGGCCGACGGTGGCACCGACCGCGAAGGCCATGGTGAACACCACGAAGACCATGCCGCCGCCGATGACCGTCGCACCGACGCCCACCACCACGTCGCTGACCTGGCGCAGGACGACCTTGGAGAACTTCAGCCGCAGGACGATGTCCCTGACCGAGTAGAAGACGACCTTCCACAGGAAGAGCGGCCAGTCCGACAGCGAGGCCAGCCGGTCCGCGCCGTCGCGGATCAGTCCGTACGCGCGAACCCCCGCGGTGCGCACCTCCGGTACGACGGCCATCACATCGCCCTCGGCGGATAGGCGAGAAAGTAGATCATGGTGATCACGTAGTTGACCGCGAAGACCAGCATGAACGTGACGACCGTCGACTGGTTCACCGCGCGGCCCACGCCGACCGGGCTGGTCTGGCAGGTCATGCCGAAGTAGCACGACATGACGGCCGCGATGAAGCCGAAGATCCAGGCTTTGAGCAGCGTCACCAGCAGGTCGCTGGTGACCAGCAGCGAGACCGCGCCGTCGAAGTACGCGCCGGGCGTGACGCCCTGGACGATGACGTTGAAGAAGTAGCCGCCACTCGCTCCGGCCACGATGACCAGCGGTACCAGCAGCACCGCCACCGTACTCGCCGCCCAGAGCCGGGGGGTGACCAGGCGGTGGATCGGGTTGACCGCCATCACCTCCATGGCGGCCAGCTCGTCGCGGATGTTGCGGGCGCCGATGTCGGAGGTCATGGCCGAGCCCCCGGCTCCGGCGATCAGCAGGGCGGAGGCCATCGGGGCGACCTCGCGGACCAGGCCGACGACCACCGCGCCGCCGGTGGCGGAGGAGGCGCCCAGCTGCCAGGCCAGCTGGCCCACCTGCAGGGCGACGGTCGCGCCCAGCGGGAGCGAGACCAGCAGCACGGGCAGGCTGGTGACGCGGGCCAGGAACCAGCACTGCTGGACGAACTCCCAGAACCAGGTCCTGACGTCCCAGGTGCGGCGGAAGCCCTCAAGGGCGATCACTGACATGTCGCCGACCCGGTCCAGCACGCCCGTCGTCCGGCGGACCAGGTAACCGGTGACCCTCGTCCGCCCGCCGATCGTCATCAACCCGCCGTCCGTTGAGCCATGACCACCTCGGAACTAGCGACTCCGACCATGGACCAGCCACGCTACTGACGGGTATTCCAGTAAGTCGATGCTTCTCAAGTAATTTGATGAAAAGGTATGACCCCCACCTTTCAACTTGTCAGCCCCTCACATTTTCCTCCCGCCTTCCCACGCGGACGCGCCCCTACGCGCCCCACGAGAACCGCTTCACCTACGGACCTCACAAGGCCGCTCACCTACGGGCTCCCGTGAGGCCGCGCCGGCGACTGGACTGAGGAGAGCGGGGCCGTGAGGCCGCGCCGGGGACTGGACTGAGGAGAGCGGGGCCGTGAGGCCGCGCCGGGGACTGGACTGAGGAGAGCGGGGCCGTGAGGCCGCGCCGGGGACTGGACTGAGGAG
>NZ_JBEOZN010000179.1:0-16621 GCF_040298085.1 Streptosporangium sp. NPDC001681
GGTCTCCCGGCGTTCGCCCTGACCCGGCCGCCAGGTGCGGCCCCCCCACCCCACCCCCCCACCCCCCCCCCAACCCCCGCGCGCGGGGCGCTGCAGGGCCGGGGGCCCCGCCCGCGCGCCCCCCCCGCCCCCCCCCCCCACGGCGGGGTCCAGGTGATGCCGTACGATCATCCGGCCGTCCCGGATCTCCACGACCCGCCGGTACAGGCGCAGGCCGAGGTCGCGCGGTGGCAGCAGGCCGGCCAGCCGGTGCGGCGGCCGCAGCAGGGCGATCTGCGGGTTGGCCCGGTACAGATCTCCCCAGAGCGGGCGCAGCACCGTGTAGACGCGGTAGCGATGGAACCACTCCAGCAGGGCAGGCACCCGCAGGAACGCCCCCCACGCCGACATGGTGGCGCCCAGCGGGACGCACACGAACGCGACCAGGGCGAGCACGGCGTCCAGCGCGTGACCGAGCGGCCGGGCGTGGTCGTCCCCGAAGGCGGCCATGGCCGGCAGCAGTGCCTTGTTGACGTGGTACGCCAGGGCCGCGACCAGGCCGGCGACGACCAGCTTCCGCCCGATTCCAGCGGAGACGTCGCCGCTCAGGGGGAACATTCGTCTGGATCGCTGCATGATGAGCGAGGCGAGCAGCTCCGCCTCCTGTTCCTCGACGCCCGAGTAGGAGCCGCGGCTCAGAACCCTGTGCACCATCCCGGAGTCCAGATTGGGCATGAGCAGCCGTACCTGCTCGGCGGCCGACAGGTCAGTCACATCGTGCCCGCACAGCAGATGGCTCAGCTCGTGGAGAATGATGTGTTCCTGGTGCGGTGGCGTGGTCACCTGCTCGTAGAAGATCAGATCGGCGCCGTCGACGGCCACCCACAGCCCCATCACGCCGCGCCGGCTCCTCATGGGCTCCAGCCGGATGGTGCGGCCGCGCCTTCGCGCCACCGTGTCGCACAGCTTCCCGGCGTCGAACGGCATGGGCAGCGGGAGTTCGCTCAGTATCTCGTCACACCTGCGGCGCAGCCGCCTGAAACTCGCCCCTGAACGGGTCATCGTGATTCTCGAAAAAGGACGAGAGTGGACCGGCCACACCACCCGAGGGATGCTTTCCGCCCCCGGATAACCACAGTCAGAATTCCAGAACGGTGACGTCCGCGGACTCTTCGAGCCCGCGGACCAATGTCTTCATCGACTGACCCACCCCCGTGAGTTCTCCATGTCCTATCCCGGCCGAGCCTAGCAGGCCGGAAATTGGGTCGTGGTCTCAGAATGTACCCAGCCAGCGCAGTTCAGGCCATATCCGCGACCACGGTTCACGGGGGTCACGGCACACCAGGATCTCCTTACCCTGCTCGAAATGGGGAAACTCGAAATCGAGCGTGCCACCGAGCTCGCACCGGCCGAACAGCCTGGAGAACGAGGCGCGGTCCACACCGACCGCTATGACAACCGTTTTATCGTCCGCCGGACGACCGAAATCAGCATAGGAATTGTTGCCGCTGTACTCCCGCGGCAGTCCGTGACCGGGTCCGTACAGCGCGACGGCACCCGCCTCGCCGTAGTTGTGGCCGTAGACGACAGCCCGTGCCCGGTCGGCCTCCGGCAGCGACCGGTAGACCGCGGCCACCTGTCCCGCCAGGCCCTGCCAGCCCGTCTGGCCGAACTGCTCCTCGCCCAGCGCCGCCAGCACGGGATCGCGGGCGTACACGGCGGCGGGGAGGACCGGCATCACCATCACCATCGCCAGCAGCGCGTTCCCGGCCACCGCCAGCCCGACCCAGATCCGGCGCGGGATCGTCGCCGCCCAACCGGCGGCGCGGACGCATCCCGCCACCAGCAGCACGGTCAGCAGGCCCTCGGTGTACCGGGGGGCGCCACCGGCCAGGAGCAGGACCACCACCATGACCAGGTAGGCCACGGCGAGCGAGCGGTAGGCGCGCCACTCGGGCCTGCGTAGCAGGGCCAGCAGTCCCACAATCCACACCGGGGTCAGGAACGGGCCGATCATCAGTATCTGTCCCACGAAGAAGTTGATCACGCTTCCGACCCCGAACGGCTCGGACAGGCTCCCGGCCATCGCGAACTGGGGCCAGCCGTTCAGCGCCTGCCAGACCAGGCCGGGCGCGGCGACCAACGCGGCGATCCCGGCGCCGGCCGGCAGATACCCGCTGCGCAACACCCGTCTGGGCCCCGTGACCAGCAGCCCCGCCGCGAGGCAGATCACCAGCAGCACCACGAGGTACTTCGCGAGCAGTCCGACCCCGACCACCGCGCCGGCGACCGGCCAGAGCCGCTCCTCGCCGGTACGGATGACACGGATCACCAGCCAGCACGCGGTCACCCAGACGAGGTGGTCCACGGCGGTGGGGTGGAGCACGTGCCCGGCGGCGAACGACGCCAGCGAGCCGGCCGTCGCGCACGCCGCGAGCAGCTGCGCCCGGCCGCCTCCGCCGAGTTCGCGGGCGATGAGCCCGGCGACCAGCACGGCGACTCCGGCCAGCAGCGCCGGCACGACGCGGATCGCGACCAGGTTGTCGCCGAACAGCGCCATCTGCGCCCGGGCCAGCAGCGGGATCAGGGGCGGCTGGTCCACGTATCCCCAGTCGAGATGCCCCGCGGCCACCCGGAAGTAGAGTTCGTCGACGTAGTACCCCTGCCCTCCGGAAAGCAGCAGGAACACGGCGACCGCTCCGCCGGATACAGCCGCGAGGGGTCCCCGGCGCACCGGCGACATCGCCGCCCCGTTTTTTTCCGCGGATGGTTCCGGAATGGCCGTCACGGTCGACATTTAAGAGCACCTCTCATTCTCGATCCACGGCCCGCCACGACATGCCGGACATTCTCATCCGCAAAATAGGCGTTCCATGTTGAACCATCATGCCGACAGTACAGCCGCTGGTGACAGCATGACGGGGGCGTCGCAGACGGGCAACGACATTGAATCCTCGGGAAAATATGCAGCTCGCGTATTGAGCAACCAGACGCTTGCGAACATTCTTTTCATGCATTATTTTTCCCTCAACACCCCTGTCGTTTCGTGCGATCGATAACCGCATTCCGCGGCGCCGGTCGACCGGCGGTCCACGAACGGTTACCCCCGGATTCGACAGGGATTTTTCGAATGCCGGAAAACAGATGTCCCCGGCTGCCCCACACTCCCGAACCACCCATGCGAGGTGAACGGAATGCAGGAAACCCGAACGGTGCCCGCCAGTTCAGGGCTGGACGTCGGCAATCTCACCCAGTTCGAGTACCTGGCCCTGAACAGCCCGCTGAACATCGCCGACGCGCACGCCCGCCAGGGGCTCACCGCGGGACAGGCCCGGATCATCGACGACCTGCCGAACCTGTTCCTCAAGGCCGCCGAACTCCCGGTCGAGGAGGTGGAGCGGGAAGCCCACCGCGCGTACTTCGGGCTGCTCGGCCAGCACAGCTACCCGGGCGACGACGGCCGGGTGCTGGCCTGCTACTCCTCCTCCGTGGCCATGGAGATCCTCGCCCGCTCCCTGGCCGGCGCGATGAGCTCGGTCGCGCTGATCCACCCCACCTTCGACAACATCCCGGACATCCTCCGCGGTGTCGGGCTGGACCTGGTGCCGGTGGCCGAGGAACGCCTGGGGGAGGACGACCTCGACGACGTCCTGGGCTCGGTGGGCTGCGTCTTCGTCACCACACCGAACAACCCGACCGGCCGGGTGCTGTCCGAGGAGGGCCTGCGCAGGCTCGCCGGGCAGTGCGCGGAGCGCGACCTGGTCCTGGCGCTGGACACCTCGTTCCGCGGGTTCGACCCCGCCGGCCACTACGACCACTACCGGGTGCTGGGGGACAGCGGGTGCCGCTGGGTCGTCATCGAGGACACCGGCAAGCTGTGGCCGACGCTCGACCTCAAGGTCGGCTGGCTGGTGACGGCGGCCAACCTCGGCCTGCCGGTGGCCAAGATCTACTCCGACATCCTGCTGGGCGTGTCCCCGATGGTGCTCGCGCTGGTCCAGCGGTTCTCCGAGGACGCCGCGGACGGCGGCCTCGCCGACCTGCACCGCTTCGTGGCGGAGAACCGCGCCCTGGTGCGGGAAGGGCTGGCCGGGGTGCCGGGGATCCACTTCCCCGACCCGCACAGCAGGGCCAGCGTGGAACGGGTGAACGTCGGCGCGCGGTCGGCCCTGGACGTGTGGTCCAGCCTGCGGGACCACAACGTGTACGTGCTGCCCTGCCAGAAGTTCCACTGGGCGAACCCGCCCGAGGGGAACAGTACCCTCAGGATCGCCCTGGCCAGGTCCGCCGCTCCCCTCAGGGAGGCGACCCGGGCGCTGCGCTCCGTACTGCTCTCACGATGAGAACCGACGCGGGCGAGGCCGCGACGGTTCCGGCGGAGGCCGCGGGACCCCTGTCGCACGCGCGCTCCTGGCGGGCGGGGGTCGTGCAGTCGCTCCCCCCTCCCGGCGTGTTCGACCTGGGGCCGGGCTACCTCGAACCCGGCCTGCTCCCGGTCGACCTGCTGGGAGCCGCCTACGCGCGGGCACTGGAGGAGTACGGCTCGGCCGCGCTCGGCTACGGCGACGACCGGGGCGCGCTCGACCTCCGCGCCGCGCTGGCGGAACGGACCACCCGGGCGGACGGCATCGCCTGCGGGCCCGGAAACGTGCTGGTCACCGCGGGCATCTCGCAGGCTCTTCAGCTGCTCGCCACCACCCTGGCGGATCCGGGGGACGTGGTACTCGTCGAGGAGACCTGCTACGACCTGGGACGCCTGATCCTCACCGACTGCGGGATGCGGCTGCGCGAGGTGCGCTCGGACTCCGGGGGCATGGATCCGGACGCGTTGCGCGAGGCCCTGGCCGAGGAACGGGCCGCGTTCGTCTACCTGAACCCCACCTTCCACAACCCCACCGGCCGGGTCGTCCCCGTCGCACGGCGACGTGAGTTGCTGTCCGTCGCGTCCCGCCACGGGACTCCGGTCGTGGAGGACGACGCCTACGCCGAACTGCATCTCGGCGAGGCCCCCGCTCCCCCCTCCATGGCGGGGCTCGCGAGCTACCACGGGGTGATCCGGCTGCGCACCTTCTCCAAGACGCTCGCCCCCGGGCTGCGCCTGGGCTGGCTGCTCGCCGGGACCGAGACCGTCGACCGGCTCGCCGGTCACGGGCTGTTCCGCAGCGGCGGCTGCCTGAACCACACCGCCGCGCTCGCGGTGGCCGCCCTGGTGCGCGCCGGCGACTACGACCGTCACCTGGACTGGCTGCGAGCCCGGTTGCGGGAGAGGCGTGACACGCTCGTCGACACCCTGCTGGCCGGCCTGGACGACGGTTTCGAGCTCGACCGGCCGGACGGCGGTTTCTTCGTCTGGCTCCGCGCCCGCCACCGGCAGCGCGAGCCCGACCTGCTCGGCGCGGCGAGCGGTGCCGGGGTCGAGGTGGCCGCGGGCTCCCGCTTCGGCGGCACGGCGCGGCCGGCCATCCGGCTGGCCTACAGCTTCAACTCCCCCTCGCGGCTGGCCTTCGCCGCCCGGCGGCTGGCCACGGCCTGGAACGCGTTACCGGCGCACACGGATCGGACCTGACGCATGCGATCGATCGAGACGACCATCCCCTCCACTCCGACGGCGGGCCCGCACGGCTACACCCTGCCGCTCTCCCCCTCCGGGGGCTCGGCGATGGTCACCCCGCCGCCCTGGCACTTCTCCGGCGACGTCATCATGGTCGACTACCGCGTGGACCCGGCCGCGGCCGCGCGGTTCCTGCCACCCGAGCTGGAGCCGGGGCCCGACCCCGGCGAGGCCGCCGCGATCTTCGCCGAGTGGCAGTGGTGCTCGGAGTCCGGGGCCGAACTGGCCGACCCGGCGCGATGCCGGTTCGCCGAGTTCCTGATCCTGATCTCCTGCCGGTACCGGGGGCGGCATCTCGCGCGATGCCCGTACGCCTGGGTGGACAGCCCGGTCCCGCTGATGCGCGGCTGGATCCAGGGCATGCCCAAGCAGTTCGGCACCGTCCACCAGATCCGGCCGGTGACGGTCGGCCGCGCGGGTCCCCAGCTGGCCGGTGGGGGACGGTTCGGCGGGGTCCTGTCCGTGGACGGACGGCGTACCGCCGAGGCGACCGTCACGCTGGACGGCCGGATCGACCGGCCGCCGCTTCTGCACACGCTCCCGCTGGTGCACACCCGGCTGTTCCCCTCCTGGGTGCCGTCGGAGGCGCCGCTGAACCGGCTCGTCGTCTCGGAGGTCACCGACATCGAGTTCTCCGACATCTGGGCGGGATCGGCCGACCTGCGCCTCCTCGACGTGCCGGACGCCGACCTGGCCGGCCTGGCCCCCGTCGAGGTGGGCAGGGGATACGTGTTCTCCTACGCGGAGACGCTGCATCACGGCCGGCCGCTGACGGATGACGACAGGTGACGGCACCCCCGGGAAAACATCAGGATATTTCATCTAATGTTCCGCCCGGCGTACCTCGCAGCGACCGATCCACAGGAACAACAAACTGTCGTTGGTCCATATACACGCTGCCACCCATCCCAGTTGACGCCCTGGTATCCTTCGACCTGCGACCCGGGCCTGCCCAGGCCGGTCCGCGCGGGAAGGACACATGCCAGACACCTCGCCGGCCGGCTCGCCGGACACACGGCGGACCCTCGCGGCGAAGCTGGACCATCTCTTCCACACGGTCCACCCGCGTGACGGCGGCGAGTACAGCTTCGAGGAGGTCGCCGAGGCGCTTCGCACGGCCGGCGGCCCGACCATATCGGCCACCTACATCTGGCAGCTGCGAAAAGGCATCCGCGACAACCCGACCAAACGGCATCTTGAAGCCCTGGCGGGATTCTTCGGTGTCCCTCCGGCCTACTTCTTCGACGAAACGGCAGCCGAGCGGATCGACGCCGAACTCGCGCTGCTGACCGCCATCCGGGACACGCACGTCCGGCAGCTCGCGCTGCGCGCGGCCGGTCTCTCCCCCAAGAGCCTGAACGCCATCACCGAGATGATCGAGCGGGTACGCGAGCTGGAAGGACTGCCCGACACCACGGAGAGGCCGTGAGCACCCGCCGCGGCTCACCGGCCTGACCGATCTGCGGCTCGTCGACTCCCGGACCGTGCTGCTGCGCTACCGGCGCGCCGGGCAGGATCGGTGACGGCTCGGCCGGGACCGTCCCGAAGCCATGGTCTCGGAGCCCTCGCTCTGGAACCGTGGTCTTCCATGGCCCGAACATCTGAGAAATCCCCCGACCCGCACGGCGCCCCCGATCGGCCTGCTACCGGATCCGCTCCCCCCTCGGGCCCGGCCACCTGCCTGCGAGCCGGGCGGCATCGCGGACGAACCCAGCGGTGAAGGGCTCCGGGCCCGGCAGGATGCGTGCCACGTTCACGGGGGCGCGAGCGTGGTTCGGAGCGGCCGGAGGTAGGTGGTCGCCGGCGGACCGCTCGCGCGTCGCCGACGTGCTCATCGCACTGGGTGTCTGGGCGGTGTACGTCGCCCTGGCCATCCTTCAGGGCAGGTTCTCCGCTCAGGGATTCTCGGTCCTGGCGTTCACCTTCTTCACCGTTTCGTCCGCGGCTCTGCTGTGGCGGCGGAGCCGGCCGATCACCGTGGTGGCCGTCACCGTGGCCTGCGACTGCGTGATCGTCGTGTCGACGGGCTGGCAGGGGTACGGCCTGCAGGCGATGCTGGCCCTGTACACGACGGGCAGGCACGGCGAGGCCCGGCGCGCCTGGGCGGCGGCCGTGGCGGTGGGATTGTTCTACCCGGCGGTGGCGACGGCCGTCCAGCTCGCCACCGGAGCCGAACGCCAGGATTCCGGCTCTGTGGGACTGCTCGTCCCGCTGCTGCTCGTCGGGGTGGGCAGGCTGGTGCGGCTGCGCCGGGAGACCGCCCTCAGGAGGCAGACCGAGCTCGCCGAGGAGATCGTGCGGGCGGAGCGCCGTCACATCTCCCGGGAACTGCACGATGTGGTCGCCCACAACATCAGCACGATGCAGGTCCTCGTGGGAGCGGCACGCACGACCATGGCCCGCGATCCCGCCGGGGCCGAGGCCGCCCTGCTCAACGCCGAGCTCGCCGGGCGGGAGGCCATGGCGGAGATGCGGCAGCTGCTGCACGTGCTGCGCGCCGACCGGGTGAACGAGCCGGCCGGCCCGGAGAGCGCCCCCGTGGCGGGCGACTCCCCCACCCGTACCGGGACGGGCTCGCCCGCCCGCGGGGCCGCCGCCCTGCCCGCGCTGGTCGGCCGGGCTCGCGAGGCGGGACAGCCCGCGCTCCTGGAGGTGACCGGTGAGCCCGGCCGGCTGCCCGCCGCGGTCGACCACGCGGTCTACCGGATCGTCCAGGAGTCGTTGACCAACGCGCGCAAGCACGCCGGAAACGCCCCGGTGAGGGTCAGGATCGCTTACGAACCCGCCGCGGTCGAGGTGGAGGTGGTCGACAACGGGCCCGGTGCGCCCTCTGGCGGCCGGAGGCACGAAGGCCACTTCGGGGGCGGTTTCGGGCTGGGCGGAATGGCCGAGCGTGTGGCACTCTGCGGTGGGTGGCTGGAGACGGGGCACCTGCGGGACGGGGGCTTCCGGGTCCATGCCCGGCTGCCCCTCCCGGTTCTGGGAACAAGCTGAGAGCCAACCGGCCGAGCATGGTCCGATCGGGCGGGAGGGGAAGAAATGATCAGGATACTGGTCGTCGACGACCACGCGGTGGTGCGCTTCGGCTTCCGGATGATCCTGAACGCCCAGGACGACCTCTCCGTGGTGGGTGAGGCGGGCGACGGTGACGAGGCGCTCATCCTCGCCCGCGACCTGCTCCCCGACGTGGTGCTGATGGACCTGCACATGCCGGAGGCCGACGGCGTCACCGCCACCGGGCGGATCACCGCCGAGCTGCCCGGCGTGCGCGTGCTCGCGCTGAGCACCTTCGACCTGGACGAGTACGTCATCGAGGCGCTGCGGGCCGGGGCCTCGGGCTTCCTGCCCAAGGACGTCTCGCCCGAGGAGTTACTGGAGGGCGTGCGGGTGGTGCACCGCGGCGACGCGGTCGTCGCGCCGCGGCTGCTGACCCGGCTGATCGGCACGTTCGTCCGGGCCGTACGGCCCCGGCCCGCGACGATGCCGCCGGAGCTTGCCGGGCTGACCGACCGGGAGCGTGAGGTGCTGGTCCTCATCGCACGAGGGCAGTCGAACCTGGAGATCGCCGGGACGCTGGACGTGGCGGTTTCCACCGTGAAGAACCACGTGACCAGCCTGTTCGCCAAACTCGGCGTCCGCGACCGGGCCCAAGCGGTGGTCGTCGCCTACGAGGCGGGTTTCGTCACCCCGGGCACCGCCGGCTGATCTTTCCCCTTCCGGTTCCATGGGACCGTGCTCCCATACGGGGAGGCGGCCGGGGCTCGGCTCCCAGGGGGAAACCGTTCCCGGCTACGAGGAACCGGTCCCGATCGTGGACAAGCCTGGAAGGCATGAACGCAGACCAGCGATCCATCACGCGCCGGGCCACGGCGGCGCTCGTCACGGCGGGCACCTGCGGAACGCTTCTCGCCTCGGTCCTCACCGCCCCGAACGCCACCGCCCGCGACCACGACACGCCCCGCCCGAACGCAGGCGGGTTCCGGCATCCGTGCGCTTCGGCGAAGACCCGCTGCGACGGGGAGATACGGGTGCCGCTCGACTGGAACGACCCCGCTTCGGAGCGGATCACGGTGGCGTTCGCCTGGCTACCCAGGAAGGACGCCTCCCGCCCGGCGGCCGGGACCGTACTGGCCAATCCGGGCGGGCCGTCGCCGGCGCTCCCCGCGGTGCCGTCCCTGACCGAGGCACTGGGACCGGTGCTCGACCGGCACAACCTGCTGGTGGTCGAGCCGCGCGGTCTGGGAAAGTCCAGCCCCGTGCTCTGTCCGGGGCTCGACCTGGAACGCCAGGAGACCGTCACCGCCTGTGCCACCCGGCTGGGTCCTCGCGGCCGGTTCTTCACCGCCGACCAGGCCGTCACCGACATGAACGCCGTACGCGATGCCCTGGGCGTACCGAAAGTGATGTTCTATGGCATCTCGTACGGCACCTTGTTCGCCCAGGCGTACGCCGCCCGCCACCCGGGCAGCGTCTCCGGGGTGCTGCTCGACAGCATTGTGGCCACCGGTCAGGACGGTTACCTGACCGGGCCGATCCGGACCCGCGCCGACCTGCTCGACGTGGCCTGCGCCCCCTCTCGCGCCTGTCGGCGGTTGCCGGGCGATCCCGCCGACGCCCTCGCCAAGCTGGTACGGCACCTGCGCACCCATCCCGATCCGGAACTGCGGCTTTCGTCGCTCGCGCACCTGACGAACAACCTCTATCTGCCGTTGGTCGGCCGCGAGGAGAGCGCGGCCGTCGCCGCCTATCTGGACGGCGATCCGCTCCCGCTGCGCCGGTTGGTGCGAGTGATCGACGCGGCCCCGACCGCGCCGCTGCGCGGGGCGGAACTGGCGGGCCTGCTCTCCTACATGTGTGGTGACGCCGCCTTCCCCTTCGAGCGCGCCGCTCCGGCGGACGAGCGGCGGCGTCAACTGGACCGCTACTACGACGAGAAGCGCCCCTTCAGGCCTTTCACCGTCACGGACCTGGGCGGATCCCTCCCGGGAAGACCGGTCCTCGGCATGCAGGACATCTGCGTCGGCTGGCCGGCTCCTCGCGACAGCCCGCCCGTACCGCCGGGCGCGGAACAGCCCCGGGTGCCGGTCCTGGCCCTGGGCGGGGACTTCGACTCGACCACCCCGGCGGAGGCGGCCGCGGTGACTCGGCGCTTCCCCGGTTCCACCTTTTCCCGGCTTCGCTTCGCCTCCCACAACCTCACCACGGGCCCCCAGGTGAACGGGTGCGTCCGCGATGCGATGCGCGCCTTCCTCACCGACCCGGGCGCCTTCGACGACAAGCCCCGCTGCGACGAGGCGAACTACCGCGCCCTCGGTTCCTTCCCCGGGACCGTGGCGCAGGTGCCTCCGGCACGCGGCACCCGCCTGGCCGCCGCAGAGCGGCAGGTCCTCGCGGCCGCCTTCGCCACCGTCGCCGACGCGACGGCCAGGCGCAACCCCCTCAGGTCCCCGTACTGGCAGTCGGCCACGGAGGCGGGCCTGCGCGGCGGCCTGCTGACGTTCGACGACAAGGCGGCCACCGTCCGGCTGCGAGACGTCCGCTTCGTCGGCGACCTCACGGTGAACGGCGAGATCCGCCTGGGCGATGACGCCACGGCCCGGCTGACCGTCATCGACGGCGACGGCGGGTCCCACCCGGTGAGGCTCTCGTGGAAGGCCTTCCTCCCCAAGGACGACACCACCGTCTCCGGAACCTTCGCGGGGCACGACTTCATCGCGACGATCCCCGCACACTGACGCCCCGAACCCACCGTCTCAGGCGGCGGTCCTGTGCCTGCTCACCCGGCCGGGACCGCCGCCCTCTCGATGACTCAGAGGTCGCCGAGCCCCAGCTCGCGGGCGATCAGCATGCGCTGGACCTCGCTGGTGCCCTCGCCGATCTCCAGGATCTTGGCGTCGCGGTAGAAGCGGCCGACCGGGTACTCGTTCATGAACCCGTAGCCGCCGAAGATCTGGGTGGCGTCGCGGGCGTTGTCCATGGCGGCGTCGCCGGCGACGAGCTTGGCGATGGCCGCCTCCTTCTTGAACGGCTCCCCCGCGAGCATCTTCTCCGCGGCGTGGTAGTAGGCCAGGCGGGCGGTGTGGGTGCGCACCTCCATATCGGCGATCTTGAACTGGATGGCCTGGTAGTGGCCGATGGGGTGGCCGAACGCCCGGCGCTCGCGGACGTAGCGCAGCGACTCGTCCACGCAGCCCTGGGCCAGCCCGGTGGAGAGCGCGGCGATGGCGATGCGGCCCTCGTCGAGGGTCTGCAGGAACTGCGCGTAGCCGCGCCCACGCTCGCCGAGCAGGTTCCGCGCCGGGACCCTGCAGTCGTCGAAGGAGAGCCCGCGGGTGTCGGAGCAGTTCCAGCCCACCTTGGAGTACTTCTTGGCGACGGTGAGGCCCGGGGTGCCCGCCGGCACCAGGATCGTGGAGATCTCCTTCTTGCCGTCGGCCCGCTCGCCGGTGATCGCGGCCACGCCGATGACGCCGGTGATGTCGGTGCCGGAGTTGGTGATGAACGCCTTCGTGCCGTTGATCACCCACTCGTCGCCGTCCAGCACCGCCGTGGTGCGCATGCCGCCCGGCACGTCGGAGCCGCCGCCCGGCTCGGTGAGACCGAAGGCGCCCAGCATCTCGCCCGACGTCAGCCGGGGCAGCCACTCGGCGCGCTGCTCGGCCGTGCCGAACCGGTAGATCGGCATGGCGCCCAGCGACACCGCGGCCTCGACGGTGATCGACACGCTGGAGTCGACCCTGGCCAGTTCCTCCAGGGCCAGGCAGAGCGCGAAGTAGTCGCCGCCCATGCCGCCGTACTCCTCGGAGATCGGCAGCCCGAACAGGCCCATCGCGCCCATCTGCCGCACGATGTCGTAGGGGAACTCCTCGCGCTCGTAGAGGTCGCCGATCACCGGGGCCACCACGTCGCGGGCGAACGCCTCGACGGTCTTGCGTAGCTCCTCGTACTCACCGGTCAGCTTGGGCATGGTCACTCCTTCTCCACGGGGGTGCGGGACGGGCTCCCGGCCAGGGCCTGGACGACCCGCGACGGGCTGGGGCGGCCGAGCCTGCCGGCCAGCCAGGTGCTGGTCTCCACCAGCGACGGAAGATCAAGACCGGTCTCGACGCCGAGACCGTGCAGCATCCAGACCAGGTCCTCGGTGGCGAGGTTGCCGGTGGCGCTCTCGGCGTACGGGCAACCGCCGATGCCTCCGGTGGAGGCGTCGACCACCCTCACGCCCTCCCGCAGCGCGGTGAGCGTGTTGGCCAGGGCCTGGCCGTAGGTGTCGTGGAAGTGGACCGCGAGCCGGGAGGGGTCGCCGAAGGCCTCGATCAGCGCGGCGACGTGGCCGGCGGTGCCGACGCCGATGGTGTCGCCGAGCGACAGCTCGAAGCAGCCCAGGTCGAGCAGCCTGCGCCCGACGGAGACGACCTGGGCGATCGGCGTCGGGCCCTCCCAAGGGTCACCGAAGCACATCGACACGTACGCCCTGACCTTCAGGCCGTGCGCCAGCGCCCGTGCGACCACCGGCTCGAACATGTCGAACTGCGACTCCAGCGTCCGGTTGAGGTTCCGGCCCGCGAACGTCTCGGTGGCGCTCGCGAAGATCGCGATCTCCTGGACGCCGTGTTCGAGCGCGCGGTCCAGGCCGCGCTCATTGGGCACGAGCACCGGGTAGCGCACACCGGGGACCCGCTCCATGACCGCCAGCAACTCCGAGGCGTCGGCGAGCTGGGGCACCCACTTGGGGTGCACGAAGCTGGTGGCCTCGATCACCCGGTGTCCCGCGGCGGCCAGCCGGGCGATGAACTCGGCCTTGACCCGGACGGGGACCACCGCCGCCTCGTTCTGCAGCCCGTCGCGCGGCCCGACCTCGTAGATCGTGACCCGCTCGGGCAGTCCCTCCGCCCCGATCCTCTGCGGCTCGCGCATCATGCCCCCTCGTCTCCCTGACGTTCCGGTACGGCGCGCATCACCGCTCCTGTCCGCCGACCACGGCCAGCACGGCGTCCATGCCGACCGCCTGGCCCGTCCGGACCCGCACCTCGGCGACGACCCCGTCGATCGGCGCGGTCACGGTGTGCTCCATCTTCATCGCCTCCACGATGAGCAGCGGCTGCCCCTCGGTGACCCGGTCACCGACGGCCACCTTCACTACCAGAACGGTGCCCGGCATCGGGCTGCGGACCAGACCGTCCCCCGGACCGCCCGCGCCCGCCCGGTCGCCGGGGTCGCCCAGGTGGCGGTGGGTGAACGCCCAGGCGTCGCCGTCGCGGCCGAGCCACACCGTGTCGCCGTCCCTGGCGACGGCGTAGCGCCTCGCGGTCTCACCGAGGGTGACGAGCAGGTCGTCGCCCTCGTCGGCCAGCAGCGCCCGTACCGTCTCGGCGCCGGCACCCGCGCCGTCGCCGTCGCCGTTGCCGGAGAGCAGGACCTCGGCGCCGGAGGCGGGCAGGCCGCGCACCCTGAGCTCGTGGACCCCGTCGCGGCTCTCCAGCCGGTAGACGGTCCACGCCGCCTCGCCCAGCCGCCAGCCGTCGGGGACGTCCCACGGGTCGGCGTGCCCCGCGGGGACGTGCTCGCGGTGCAGGACCAGGGCCGCGGCGGTCAGCACGTCGTCGGGGACACCCGCACGGGAGACCAGCTCGTCGAGATGGCGCTCGACGAGGCCGGTGTCGAGGTCTCCCGCGACCACCGCGGGATGGCCGATCAGGGCGCGCAGGAAGGAGATGTTGGTGGGCACCCCGAGCACGGCCGTGGCCGCGAGCGCCCCGTCGAGCCGCCGCAGGGCGCTCGCCCGGTCCGGCCCCCAGGCGATGACCTTCGACAGCATCGGGTCGTAGTCGCTGCCGACCACGCCCCCGGCCAGCAGACCGGAGTCGACCCGCACGCCGGGCGGCTCGCGCAGCGCGAGGACCCGGCCCCCGGTCGGCAGGAAGCCCCGGAAGGGATCTTCCGCGTAGACCCGGGCCTCGACGGCGTGACCGTCGAGCCGCACCTGCTCCTGGGTGAGCGGGAGGGGCTCGCCGGCGGCGACCCTGAGCTGGAGCTCGACCAGGTCCAGGCCGGTGACCAGCTCGGTGACGGGGTGCTCGACCTGCAGGCGGGTGTTCATCTCCATGAAGTAGTAGTCGCCGGTGGAGCCCTGGACGATGAACTCCACGGTGCCGGCACCGGTGTAGCCGACGGACCTGGCGGCCTCGACCGCCGCGGCGCCCATCGCGGCCCTGGTCGCGGCGTCGAGAAGCGGGGAGGGCGCCTCCTCGACGATCTTCTGGTGGCGGCGCTGCAGGCTGCACTCGCGCTCGCCCAGGTGGATGACGCCGCCGTGGGCGTCGGCCATCACCTGGATCTCGATGTGCCGGGGGTTCTCCACGAACCGCTCGATCAGCAGGGTCGCGTCACCGAACGCGGCGGCGGCCGTGCGGCGGGCGGACGCCAGCGCCTCCGGCAGCTCCGCCGCGGAGCGCACGAGCACCATGCCCTTGCCCCCGCCGCCCGCCGAGGGCTTGATCAGCGCGGGGAAGCCGATCCGCTCGGCGGCCTCGGCCAGGTCGTCGCCCGGCTCGGCTCCGCCGGGGACGACGGGGACGCCGGCCGCGGAGACGGTGGCCTTGGCGCGGATCTTGTCGCCCATGGCCTCGACGGCCTCCGGCGGCGGGCCGACGAAGACGAGCCCGGCCTCGGCGCAGCGCCGGGCGAAGGCGGCGTTCTCCGCGAGGAAGCCGTAGCCGGGGTGCACGGCCTGGGCTCCGGTCGCCGCCGCGGCGGCGAGGATGCCGTCGACGTCGAGGTAGCCGCCGGCGAGCCGTACCGCGACATCGGCCTCGCGGACGTGCCGCGCCCCGGCGTCGGCGTCGCTGTGCACGGCCACGGAACGGATGCCCAGTCTGCTGAGCGTGCGGGTGATCCGCAGGGCGATCTCGCCGCGGTTGGCGACGAGGACGGTGTCGAACATCCGGCGGGGTGCTGATGGGTGGGTCATGGGTGCGGTCACATCCGGAAGACGCCGTAGCCGACAGGGTCGAGGGGGGCATTGGCCGAGGCTGACAGGGCCAGGCCCAGGACGGTTCGGGTGTCGAGGGGGTCGATGACCCCGTCGTCCCAGAGGCGGGCCGTGGAGTAGTAGGGGTTGCCCTGCTCCTCGTACTGCCCGCGGATGGCGTCGGGGTCGGCGTTGCCGACCGTGGACAGGACGTTGGCGGCCTGCTCGCCGCCCATCACCGAGATCCGGGCTCCGGGCCACATCCACAGGAACCGGGGCGAGTAGGCGCGCCCGGCCATCGCGTAGTTGCCGGCCCCGAACGAGCCGCCGACGACCACGGTGAACTTGGGCACCCGGGCGCAGGCGACGGCGGTGACCATCTTCGCGCCGTGCTTGGCGATCCCGCCCGCCTCGTAGGCCCGGCCGACCATGAACCCGCTGATGTTCTGCAGGAAGACCAGCGGGGTGTTGCGCCGGTCGCACAGTTCGATGAAATGGGCGCCCTTGAGCGCCGACTCGCCGAACAGGATGCCGTTGTTGGCGATGATCCCGACGGGGTGACCGTGGATGCGGGCGAACCCGGTGACGAGCGTGCTGCCGTACTCGGCCTTGAACTCGCCGAACCTGCTGCCGTCGACGACGCGGGCGATGATCTCACGGACGTCGTACGGGGTGCGGGTGTCGGCGGGGACGATGCCGTACAGGTCGCGGGGGTCGCAGACCGGCTCCTCCGATGGCAGGCGCTCCCAGGGGGAGGGCGTGCGCGGCGCGAGGGTGGAGACGATGTCCCGGACGATCCTCAGCGCGTGGCGGTCGTCGTCGGCGAGGTGGTCGGTGACGCCGCTGACCCGGGCGTGCAGGTCGCCGCCGCCCAGGTCCTCGGCGCTGACCTCCTCGCCGGTGGCCGCCTTCACCAGCGGCGGGCCACCGAGGAAGATCGTGCCCTGGTTGCGGACGATCACCGCCTCGTCGCTCATCGCCGGGACGTAGGCGCAGCCCGCCGTGCAGGAGCCGAGGACCGCGGCGATCTGCGGGATGCCGCGCGCCGACATGGTGGCCTGGTT
>NZ_JBEOZN010000180.1:0-16287 GCF_040298085.1 Streptosporangium sp. NPDC001681
GGTCACCGCAGCACGCTGCGGCTCCCTCCTCCGCCTTGCGAGACACCACCTGACCGATCCTCGCCACGGCAAGATCCACAGGACAGGGCCTAGCTCCCACCTACCGCACCTCCGCTCACCACGGTCGCCCGGACGCGCCCCGCCGCGTCGTGCCGCGGCTCCCTTCCCGCCTCGCGAGGCACCGCCTGACCGGCCCACGCCACGGCGAGACCCGCAGGGCGGTGCCCGGAGCCGCGACCCGACCCGCGCCGTGCACCGGTCACCTGCGAGACTTCGAGACATGACCCAGATCAAGTTCTACGGCCGCCGGGACGTGTGGTCCGTCCGGCGTCAGGAGATCTCCGACACCGTCCACGGCTGCCTGGTGGACGTCTGGCAGCTCCCCGAGGACAAGCGGTTCCACCGCTTCCTGCTGCTGGACGCCGAGGACCTGGTCTGCCCGCAGCGGAGCGAGCGGTACCTCATCGTGGAGATCGTCTGTTTCGGCGGCCGGTCGGACGAGGCCAAGCGCGCGCTGATCCGCGCCCTGTTCACCAGGACCGGGGAGGCACTCGATCTCCCCGCCGAGGACCTGGAGATCGTGATCCTGGAGTCGCCCAAGGTCAACTGGGGCATCCGCGGCCTCCCCGGCGACGAGCTGACGCTCATGTATCCGGTCACCATCTGAGACACCGCCTTCCCCTCGGCGGTGGCCGGCCCGGAGGCTCGTACTCCGGCACGCATCGACATCTCCCCGAACCGGGCGGGAGGCGGAGTCAGGCCACATATATCGGGAATGGAGTGTGGGGGTGGGCGACATGGGCTGGGATTCAGGTCATTGCCTAGATTCGGCAGCATGATGGACCTAGCGGGTCGGCGCGCCGTGGTGACCGGGGCGGGCAGCGGAATCGGGCGCGCCTGCGCGCACCGGCTGGCCGCGGCCGGAGCACACGTGCTGGTGGTCGACATCGACGCCGAGGCCGCGGCCAAGGTCGCCGCGGAGATCTCGGGGACACCCGTCGTCGCGGACCTGTCGACACCGGACTTCACCCGGGTGATCCCGCCCGGCACGGACATCCTGGTGAACAACGCGGGATTCCAGCACGTCGCCCCGATCGAGAAGTTTCCCCCCGAGGTGTTCTCCAAAATACTCAAAGTGATGGTGGAGGCGCCCTTCCTGCTGGTCAGGGAGACGCTGCCGGGAATGTACGAGCGCGGCTGGGGCCGGATCGTCAACATCTCCTCGGTCCACGGACTCCGCGCCTCGCCCTACAAGTCCGCGTACGTCACCGCCAAGCACGCCCTCGAAGGGCTGTCCAAGGTGATCGCCCTGGAGGGCGCCCCGCACGGCGTCACCTCCAACTGCGTCAGCCCCGCCTACGTCCGCACCCCCCTGGTGGAGAACCAGATCGGCGCCCAGGCCGGGACCCACGGCATCGGCAGGGACGAGGTGGTCGAGCAGATCATGCTCGCCCCCGCCGCCATCAAACGGCTCATCGAACCCGCGGAGGTCGCCGAACTCGTCGCCTACCTCTGCGGCCCGCACGCCTCCTCCATAACCGGCACCTCCCTCCCCCTCGACGGCGGCTGGACCGCCCGCTGACCCCCATGAGACCGTGCCGGGGACCGGACCGAGCAGTGAAGGAGCCGGCTAAGAGCGGCCGACTGCTCGTAAGGACGCGACATAAGGGACGGGCCAAACGCCCCATCCCAAGGGACTACCCGTGAGGCCGCGCCGGCGACTGGACTGAGGAGCGCCGTGAGGCCGCGCCGGGGACTGGACTGAGGAGTGAAGGAGCGAAGCGGATGAACGACGAGGGAAGGAGCCGGGTAAGAGCGGCCTCACCGCGACGCGCCAGCGTCGCCGACAACACGCAAAGACACAACATAGGGACGGGCCAAACGCCCCATCTCAAGGGACTACCCGTGAGGACGCGCCGGCGACTGGACTGAGGAACGAAGGAGCGCAGCGGATGAGTGACGAGGGAAGGAGCCGGGTAAGAGCGTCCGAACCGCGACGCGCCAGCGTCGCATTCAATACTGTCTTTCTTGAGCTGCTGGCCAGGGAGGCGTCGGCGGTCGAGTTCGAGGGACCCGTTCTCGCGGCGAGGAGCGCCGGGATCGGCGCAGAGGCGCTGGCCGAGCTGGAAGAGGCCAAGCTCACCGCGTTGAAGGTACGGGCGTTGCTGCGGCGCAGGGCGAAGCGCGAGGCGGAGCTGTCCGCGCTGTTCGACACGGCCGGCGACCTCGCGGGACTGCGGGATCTGGACGCCGTCCTGGAGGCCATCGTGCACCGGGCCAGGCAGTTGCTCGGCACCGATGCCGCCTACATGACACTGCACGACCCCGAGCGGGGCGACACCTGGATGCGGGTGACCGACGGCTCGGTCTCGGCGAAGTTCCGGGCGCTACGGCTGCCCATGGGCGCGGGTCTCGGCGGGCTGGTGGCCCAGACCGCCACCCCGTACTCGACCGCCGACTACTTCGCCGACGCGCGCTTCCGGCACAAGACCGACATCGACGACGCGGTGCTGGAGGAGGGGCTGGTCGCCATCCTCGGCGTGCCGCTCAAACTGGGCACTCGGGTGATCGGGGTGCTGTTCGCGGCCAATCGGAGCGTACGGCCCTTCACCCAGGACGAGGTCGTGCTGCTCGGCTCGCTGGCCGCGCACGCGGCGGTGGCGATCGACAACGCCCGGCTGCTGCAGGAGACCAGGAACGCGCTGGAGGAGCTCAGCGAGGCCAGCCGGCAGGTGAACGCGCACAGCCAGGCGGTGGAACGCGCGGCTCTCGCACACGACCGGATGACCGGTCTGGTGCTGCGCGGCGGCGGGGTCGAAGACGTGGCGGCGGTGGTGACGGAGGTGCTCGGCGGCTCGCTGACGGTGCTCGACGACGCCGGACGCCCGATCGCCGGGGACGCGAGCGTGCTGGAGGGCACGCTGGACGAGGAGACGCCCGACCGGGCGGAATCCGAGCAGAGATCGGCGCCGAGATCCACCCAAAGGTCGGCCCGGAAGCCGGCCCGGAGGTCCGGTGCCGGGCGGAAGGAGGGCTCCGGGCAGCCGCCGCGGAAGGCGGCGGACGTGATCGCGGACGCCGCACAGTCGTCGAGGGCGCTCGGGCGCACCGTGTGGCGGGGGAACCTGCTGGTCGCCTCGGTGGACGTGGGAGCGGAACCGCTGTGCACGCTGGTGTTGCGCAATGGCGGCCAGATGTCGGACGCCGATCATCGCATCCTGGAGCGGGCCGCGCTGGTCACCGCGTTGCTACTGCTGTTCCGGCGCACGGTGGCCGAGGCGGAGGGCCGGGTCAGGGGCGAGCTGCTCGACGACCTGATCTCACGACCCGAACTCGACGGCCTGGCCGATCGCGCCCGGCGGGTGGGCGTGAACCTGGACGCCGACCACGTGGTGGTCGTGGTCCGCCACGGCGGCGGGCGGGAGCGGGCCGCCTTCTGGGCGTCCTCCCAGGCGGCCCTGCACCACGGCCTGGCCGCCCAGCGCGGTGACGAGGTGGTCCTGCTGCTGCCGGGGGACCGGCCCGGCCCGCTGGCGAAGCGGGTGGCGGCCGAACTGAGCGCCTCACTGGGCCACCCGGCCACGGCGGGCGCCGGAGGACCCGTACGCGGCGCCGCGGAGGTGGCCGCGGGGCACCGGGAGGCCCAGCGCTGCGCCGACGCCCTGGTGGCCCTGGGGCGAGCCGGAGACGGTGCCGACGCCAGAGAGCTCGGCTTCGTCGGACTGCTGGTCGGCGAGGGACGCGACATCGGGGCGTTCCTCACCTCGACGCTCGGCCCGGTGATCGACTACGACGCCCGCAAGGGCACCGCGCTGGTGCGGACGCTCACCGCGTACTTCGGCGTGGGCGGCTCGCTGTCGCGTACGAGCGAGACCCTGCACATCCATGTCAACACGGTCACCCAGCGCCTGGATCGGATCGGCCAGCTCCTCGGCGACGACTGGCAGGCGCCCGACCGGGCCCTGGAGATCCAACTCGCCCTCCGCCTGCACCGCCTCAGCGGCTGACTCGGCGGCCCACGCGGTCCTCCGCTCCGATCCCCCGGCGGCGCCGATCCCCTGCCGCCGAGCCCGGCCGCCGCGGGCGTATCGCACGGCCCCGAACACCCACATAGGACGTTTGTCGGCTATGGCTGTCATCCCCATAGGAGTGACGCCGGTCACTACGTACGGTAGCCGAAATCCCCCCAACGGCGACTCCCCCTGGTGAGTGAGATGGCAGAGAAAACCCGAACCCCCATCGGAAAGATCGTCGGCGCCAGCCTCATCGGCACCACGATCGAGTGGTATGACTTCTTCCTTTACGGTTCCGCCGCCGCCCTGGTCTTCCCGAAGCTCTTCTTCCCCGAGTCGGAGCCGCTGACCGGCACCCTGCTGGCGTTCCTGACCTACGCGGTGGGCTTCGTGGCCCGCCCGCTGGGCGCACTGGTCTTCGGGCACTACGGCGACCGGGTCGGCCGCAAGAAGCTGCTGGTGCTCAGCCTGCTGCTGATGGGCGGGGCGACCTTCCTGATCGGCTGCCTGCCGACCCACGCCGCGATCGGCATGGTGGCACCGCTGCTGCTGACCCTGCTCCGGCTCGTCCAGGGCTTCGCCCTCGGCGGTGAGTGGGGAGGCGCGGTGCTCATCGTCTCCGAGCACGGCGACGCGGAGCGCCGCGGCTTCTGGGCCTCCTGGCCGCAGGCGGGCGCCCCCGGCGGCAACCTGCTGGCCACCGCCGTGCTGGCGGCGCTGGCCGCGATCCAGACGGAGGAGGCCTTCCTGAGCTGGGGATGGCGGGTGCCCTTCCTGCTCTCCGGCGTGCTGGTACTGGTCGGCATGTGGATCCGGCTGTCCATCAGCGAGTCGCCGGTCTTCCAGCAGGCCGTCGCCAACGCCGAGCCCGCCCCGTCCATGCCGATCATCGAGGTGTTCAGGCACCACTGGCGGGACGTGATCACCGCGATCGGCGCCCGCTTCGCGGAGAACGTCTCCTACTACATCCTCACCGCGTTCGTGCTGGTCTACGCGACGACGTCGGCGGGGCTGACGAAGCCCGTCGTGCTCAACGCGGTGCTGATCGGGTCGGCCGTCCACTTCGTCTCGATCCCGCTGTGGGGGGCGCTCTCCGACCGGCTCGGCCGCCGCCCCGTCTACCTGCTCGGCGCCGCCGGGGTGGGCCTGTGGGCCTTCGCCTTCTTCCCGCTGATCGACACGAAGAACTTCGCCGCGGTGACCCTGGCGGTGACCGTCGGGCTGATCCTGCACGGTGCGATGTACGGCCCGCAGGCGGCGTTCTTCTCCGAGTTGTTCGCCACCAGGATGCGCTACTCGGGCGTGTCGATCGGCTCGCAGCTCGCCTCGATCATCGCGGGCGGCCTGGCCCCGCTGATCGCGGTGGCCCTGCTGAGCGCCTACGAGTCGTCGCTGCCGGTCATGCTGTACGTGGTCGGAGCCGCCGTACTCACCCTGATCACCGTGTATGTCTCACGTGAGACCCGGGGACGTGACCTCGTCACCCTCGGTACCCGCGACGAAGCCCCGACCACCCGCTGAGCATATGGAGAGACATCTGATGCGCATCGAGAACCGGCGGGTACCCACCGCCCGCATCACCCAGAACGTGCTGTCCGTCGCCGATGAGGCGGCAGGTGGCGAGCCGGTGCTGTTCGTGCACGGGAACGTGTCGAGCTCCGCCTTCTGGCGGGACACGTTGCTCGCCCTGGCGGAGGCGGGTCACCGGCCGCTCGCCGTCGACCTGCGGGGCTTCGGCGACACCGAGCCGGCCCCGGTCGATGCCACCCGCGGCCTGCGGGACTACTCCGACGACGTGCTCGCCCTCATCGACGCCCTCGGGCTGGACGGCGTGCACCTGGTCGGCTGGAGCATGGGCGGCGGGGTGGTGCTGCAGGCGCTGCGGGACCGGCCGGCCGTCGTGCGGAGCGTGACGCTGGTCAATCCGGTCTCCCCGTACGGCTTCGGCGGCACACACGGCCCCGACGGGGCGCTGAACCACCCCGACGGCACGGGCGCCGGCGGCGGGTCGGCGAACCCGGACTTCGTGAAGCTGCTCGCGGCGGGGGACGCCTCCGACGACTCCCCGACGTCACCGAGGAACGTGATGCGGACCACGTACGTGAAGCCCGGCACAGTGATCAAGGACGAGGACGCCCTGGTCGCGTCGATGCTCTCCACGAGGGTCGGCGATGACCACTACCCGGGCGACGTGGTGGCCTCGGAGGAGTGGCCGGGGGTGCGTCCCGGCACGCGGGGCGTGCTCAACTCCTTCTCACCGACGCATTTCCGGATCGACGACCTGCACACGATCGACCCGAAGCCGCCGATCCTGTGGGTCAGGGGCGAGGCCGACGTGATCGTCTCCGACACCTCGCTGTTCGACCTGGCCCACCTGGGCGCCCTGGGCGTCGTCCCCGGCTCCCCCGGCACCCCGGCGCAGCCGATGATCGCCCAGACCCGCGCCGTCCTGGAACGGTACGGCCCGTACACCGAGGTAGTCCTGGACAGCGGTCACAGCCCGCACATCGAGCGCCCCATCGAGTTCCGCACCGCCCTCAACGACCATCTGAAGCGGAGCTGACAGTGTCCATGGCAACACCATCGCGTCGTGGTTGGGCCGGAGGGCTCGCCGCCGTCGTCTTCACCGCCCTCCTGGCGGCCGGTCCCGCGGCGAGCGCGGGGACCTCTCCCGCGCACTGCGCCCGGCTGGACCGGGTGGTGGTGCCGGGGGCCGAGCACCAGGTGAAGGCGTGCCTGGACGACCTCACGACGGCCGGCACGATCGTCTCCGGGCACACCGACCCGGCCGACTGGGCGGGCCTGCACCCGGCGGGGGCGGTCAACCCCACGGGCGTGCCCGGCATCCAGGTCGACGGCTACTTCCCCGACACCTCGACCTCCAACACGACGCATGGCTGGAACCACGACTCGCAGTTCGTGCTCCGGCTGCCCGACGACTGGAACGGCGGGCTGGTGGTCGCGGGCACCCCCGGCAACAGGGAGCAGTACGCGAACGACTTCACCATCTCCGACTGGGCGCTGGCCAGGGGCTACGCCTACGCCGTGACGGACAAGGGCAACGTCGGCGTCACCTTCTACCAGGACGGCCGCAGGCCCGGCGACGCGGTCGCGGAGTGGAACGACCGGGTCACGCAGGTCGCGGTCGCGGCCAAGGCCGTCGTCGCACAGCGCTACGGCAGGCTCCCGAAGCGGACCTACGCGGCGGGCATCTCCAACGGCGGATACCTGGTCCGCTGGCAGTTGGAGAACCGGGCCTGGCTCTATGACGGCGGGATCGACTGGGAGGGCACGCTCTGGCGGGTCAAGGGCGACAACCTGCTCAACTACCTGCCCCCGGCGCTGCGGGCCTACCCGGCGGGCGACACCCAGGCGATGTACGACGCCGGGTTCGCACGCGGGTCGGAGTTCCTGTGGCCCTTCCACTACCAGTACTACTGGGACCTGACCCAGCGCGTCTACCGCGAGGAGCTCGACCCCACCTTCGACGGCGACACCGAGGCGGGCACCCCGTTCTGCGCCTCGGGCACCCCCGCCTGCGACGCCGACTACGACTACGACGTGCGCAAGCCGTACGCGGCGGTGCGGAAGATCGGGCTCACCGGCCGGATCGGCAAACCGCTGATCACGATCCACGGCACGCTGGACACGCTGCTGCCGATCTCCCGCTCCGGTGACGTCTACGCGGAGATGGTCGGCGGGCACCGGCCGTTCCGGTACTACCGGGTCACCGACGGAACCCATGTGGACAGCCTCTACGCCGCCTACCCCGACAGGCTTCGCCCGCTGCTGCCGTGCTTCCGCAGCGCGTTCGAGGCCATGGAGGGCTGGGTGGAGCGCGGGCAGAACCCGCCGCCGAGCGCGACCCTGCCGAGGCCCTCCGGCGGTGACCTGCCCAACGAGTGCCGGCTGGGCGCCTGATGCGGCCGGCGGTACGGGTGACCGGTCTCCGCCCGGCGAATGTCAGCTGAGCATGTAGCGGCGCTGCATGGTCTTGGTGACCCGGACCGCGTTCCTGACCCCCGGTATCCGCAGCGCGAGGCGTTTCAGCAGCGGGTACCAGGGCTCGGGAGGCCGGGCCGCGGCGGACTTGAGGATCTCCACTCGCCCGCCGCGGTTCATCTCCATCTTGAAGCGGAGCCCGGTCTCCTTACCGTCCACCCGTAGGAAGGGCGCCCAGACGCCCGGCGCGAGGAACCCCTCCCGGTACGCCAGCCGGGTCGGGATCTTGGCGATCAGCCGCCCGGCGAGCTGCCCGGGGACGCCCGGCTCGACCAGGGCGGGCGCGGCGACCTCGCGTTCCCTGCCGGTGGTCTGGCGGAGCACCAGCTCCACGGGCGGCCCCCCGCTCGGCGGCACGTACGGCACGGGCACGACCACGAAGACGTGCTTGCGCTGCCTGATCACCGTCGTACCCGGCGAGACCAGGACGATCGACTCGGAGAACGAGCGGGGCTCCACGCAGATCCCCAGCTCCCCCCGGTCCGACCACCAGGGGACGACCAGCCGCTTGGAGTAGTCGGCGACCACCCCGGTGCAGTTCAGCGGGGATCCGGTCACCCGGGTACGGGCCTGCTGAGCCCCCCCGTACATGCGCACGTGGATCTCCCAGAGCCCCGGCGGCAGCGGGCCGTCCACGGCCGCCGAGTCGACGTCCAGCCGTGCCGTGCCGGTGACCTGGAGCCTGACCCCGTTACGGTGACGGCAGCGGATCATCGAGCACTCCACCGGCAGGAGGTAGACGACCCCGGTCTCCTCGTGCCTGATGTAGACCTCGAACCGCGCCCTGGCGGCGGCCTGGCTGACGTCGGCCATCTCGGGTGGGAGGCGGAGCCCGTCCAGAGGCACCGGAGGCTCCCAGAGCAGGCCGTCCTGCCCGTAGGGGATGAAGCGCATCGGGGTGCCGTCGGACTGCATGATCTCCACGGTCAGCCCCATGGTGAGCACGCCGTCGTCCCAGACGACGTCCGTCAGGTCGGCCTGGAGGTGGATGCCCTGGGTGGCTCCGGCCAGCATGACGAGCTGGTCGAGCCTGCCCGCCCGCAGCAGCGCGGCGCGGGCCCGCAACTGCACCGGCAGCAGCAGGTCGAGGCGCGGGGGGAAACGCTGGACCACCAGCTCGCGCAGGGTCGTGAAGGTGGCCGCCCGGCCCAGGGAGGAGGTGGCGAACGCACCTCCGCCGAGCCGTCGCAGCACCGCGGTGCGGAACCACTGGGCGTACATCCGATCGCGCCTGCGGCCCTCGGGGACCTCGTCGTCGATGATGTCGAGCAGCTCGCGCAACTCGGCGGCCCAGACGTACGGGTCCTCCTGCGGCTCGGGCCGCTCGGCGACGTGACAGCAGACCTGGTCGGCCATGACCACGATGATCTTGGCCCGCAGGTAGGCGCGGACGACGAAGGCCTGCTCGGCCAGGCGCCCGCCGGGGTCGGAGAAGTTCAGCGCCTCGTCGTCGAGAAAGGCCCTGCGGAAGAGCTTGTGCGGGGTGAGCAGCGTGAGCAGCCGGTCCTTGACCACGTCGGCACGCTCACGGTTGACGTCGAAGACCGGGGAGGGCGGCTTCTGGTCGTCGACCAGCCGCCCGATGAGGATGTCGGCCTCGGTCTCCACGGCACGCCGGTACATCAGCTCCAGAGCCATCCGTTCCAGACGGTCGGTCTGGCCGAGCATGTAGACGTACTCGCCTCTGGCCACCATGAGTGCGACGTTGCGGCCGCGCATCGGCGAACCGGTCCGCTCCAGGTGGAGCACCTTGACGTTCGACCGCACCGCGGCCACCGCGTCGAGGCGCTGCTGGATCCCGTCGTCGGAGCCGTCGTCGGCGAAGATCACCTCGTAGTCCTCGGAGGCCATCGACTGTTCCAGCACCGACCGGATACAGGCGTCGGCGCCATCACCGGGGTTGTGCACCGGCACTACCACGCTGACCTTCACATCCATGCGGCCAAGGGTGCGATGCCCGGGGCCGGGAGACGGTCAGACTTGCCGAGTCCTGGTCTCTCAGTACCAGCCTTTGGCCTGGGAATGGGCCCAGGCCCCACAGGGCGTGCCGTAGCGGCCCTTGATGTAGGTGAGCCCCCACTCGATCTGGGTGGCCGGGTTGGTCTGCCAGTCGCTTCCCGAGCTGGCCATCTTGTGGCCGGGGAGGGACTGGGGGATGCCGTAGGCGCCACTGGAGGTGTTCATGGCGCGCTCGTTCCAGCCGCTCTCCTTCATCCAGAGCTTCTCCAGGCAGCCCCACTGGTCGGCCCAGCCCCTGGACTCCAGCATCTGCTTGCCCAGCGCCCTGTTGCCGGTCGGGTTGGCGGTGCCCGGGGGGAGTCGCTGCGGATTGAACCCGCCACCGCCCGGCGCCTCGTCAACGATCTTGACCGGGTTGAGCACCTTGCGGTTCTCCCGCTCGGCGGCGATCTTGTCGGCCTTGAGCGCCTGGGCCGCCTGGGCCTTCAGCATGTCGGACTCCAGGTCGGAGCCGAACGGGTCGGAGCCGAGCACCTGCGCCATCTCTTCCAGGGTGAGCGGCTGCGTGGGCGCCGAGGCGTTCTGGACCGCGGTGTAGGCGGTGAAGGCTCCGCCACCCACCACGACCACGATCGCGGTGCCCAGGATCAGGACGCGTTTGGGGGTCAGACGGCCTGGTGTCTTCGTCCTGGCCGTTCTGCGGTTCGCACGGCGGGCACGGGGCGCCGCCGAGCGGTCCTTCAGTTGCTGTGATCCTGGACTCACGACCTATGAGCTTGCCGTGCGGAGGGGGGTGGTCCGCAACCGGATCGGAAGACTTGGTCGGCGCCATACGAGATCCACCGGGCTTCTCCTAAGCTAATCACCAGGCCACGGGCGCTTTCCCGACAAGGAAAAGATGGAAGTGATTTTGCTCACATTTTACCCTACGGCGCCGCTTCGCCTCTCTATGTGATCACGGGAGCGCCCGAATCATGGTTTGACTACCTTATTCAGGTACTGTTTGCCTTATGTCAGGGTTCGTGACCTGGCAGATCCATCCAAGCCTTGGGAGAATGATTACCCGGTGGCAGGCATCCTCCTCGTCGAAGACGACCCCTCGGTCAGGACCGGGCTTGAGCTGGCGCTCACCCGGCAGGGCCACTCCGTCACCGCATACGCCAGCGGTGAGGAGGCGCTTGAGCACATCAGGTCCCGCCGCCCCGAGATCGCCATCCTGGACGTCATGCTGCCCGGCATCGACGGCGTCGAGGTGTGCCGCCGCATCCGCAGGCTGGACCAGCTTCCGGTGATCCTGCTCACCGCCAGGGGCGACGACCTCGACGTGGTCGTGGGGCTGGAGGCCGGGGCCGACGACTACGTGGTCAAGCCGGTCGAGCCGCGAGTGCTGGACGCCCGTATCCGCGCCGTCCTGCGCCGGATGGAGTCGGTCGCCTCCGACCGCATCACCTTCGGCGACCTGGTCATCGACAGGGGCGCGCTGAAGGTGTCGCTGAGCGGCCGCGAGGTCCACCTCACCCCCACCGAACTGCGCCTCCTGCTCGAACTCGTCCGCCATCCCGGCCAGGTGCTCAACCGCAGGTACCTGCTGCGGGCCGTCTGGGACCACACGCACGTCGCGGACTCCCGGCTGGTCGACGCCTGTGTCCAGCGGGTCCGCGCCAAGATAGAGGCGGTTCCCGCCGAGCCCGAGTTCATCCACACGGTACGGGGATTCGGCTACCGGTTCAGCCCACCGTGAAACGGACCCACACCGGCCTGCGCGGCCGTCTGGTGATCACCTTCACCCTGATCGCCGTCACCGCCTCCTCGCTGGTCGCCGGGATCGGCTACGAGTTCGTCAAGAGCCGCATGATCGGACGTGCCGAGCAGGTGGCCGTGAGCGACGTGCGCGACATCCTGGAGGGCATCAGGGTGCCCATCGGCGCGCTCTGGCCCGGAGACAGCCCGCCGACCGACGACGAGATCAGCGCGCTGCAGAAGAGCCTGCGCCCGCAGGGCGGCAGGGTGGTGGTCCGCTACGAGGACTTCCTCTACCCCGACGGCGAATTCGGCATCAGGGACGTTCCCGGCGACCTCGCCGCCAGGGCCACCCAGCGGATGGTCGCCAAGCGGCAGACCATCAACGGCGGCATGTGGCTGCTCATCGGCACCCCGGTCTGGCGGATCGAGCCCATCCACACCGCCCAGCCCACCGGGATGACCGTCTTCGTGTTCGCCCCCCTCATCGAGGAGGAGCGCCTTCTCAGCGGCCTGCGGCAGCCGCTGGCCGTCGCCAGCGTCGCCATGCTGATCATCGCACTGGCCATGGGACTGCTGTCGGCCCGGCAGCTCCTGCTGCCGGTCAGGCGGCTCGGCTCCGCGGCCCGCGCGCTCGGCGCCGGCCACCTGGACACCCGCCTGCCCGTGCACGGCCAGGACGAGCTCGCCGAACTCACCGCCACGTTCAACGACACCGCCGCCGCCCTGGAACGGAGCGTCTCCGAGCTCCGCTCGCTGGAGGCGATGTCCCGCCGCTTCGTCGCCGACGTCTCCCACGAGCTCAGGACCCCGCTGACCGCGATGACCGCGGTCACCGACATGCTCTCCGAGGAGGCCGAGCGGCTGCCACCCGAGCCCGCGGCCGCCGTGCAGCTGGTGTTGCGGGAGATCGCGCGGCTGCGGACCCTGGTGGAGCAGCTCATCGAGGCGAGCCGGTTCGACTCGGGTACCGCGACGCTGAACGTGGACACCGTGAACATCATCGACGTGATCTGGGACTGCCTGGAGATGCGCGGCTGGTCGGACCAGGTACGGGTGAACGTGCCCCAGGGACTGGTCTTCTCCGTCGATCCCCGGCGATTCGACGTCATCGTGGCCAACCTGGTGGGCAACGCCCTACGCCACGGGGAGCCTCCCGTGATGGTGACCGCCCGCAGTACTCCGAACGGCCTGGAGGTGAAGGTGCGCGACCACGGCAAGGGCATCCCCGCCAAGGATCTGCCGTTTGTGTTCAACCGCTTCTACAAGGCGGGCGCCCGGGGCGACGGCAGCGGGCTCGGCCTGTCCATCGCGCGGGCCAACGCCCAGTTGCACGGCGGCACGATCTCGGTCCGCGCGCAGCGGCCGGGAACCCTCTTCACGGTCTGGCTGCCCCCGGCATGAGACGCCTCACCTGCCTGCTCGCCGCCCTCGCGGTCCTGTGCGGATGCGGCATCTCTCCCACCGAGGTCCAGGACTACGGCCGCCCGCCGGTGATCAGCTACAGCCCGACCTGGGTGACCGTCTATCTGCTCCGTGACGGACGGCTGGAACCGGCCAGGATCCCGGTGGTCTCCGACTCGGCCAAGAACATCATCGACACCCTCTTCCGGGCGGGCAAGCAGCCACCGAAACGGGGGCTGACCAGCGCGCTCAACAACTTCAGCCACTACGACACCAAAACCACCCGGTACTCCGACAACACCGACCAGCGCAACGATCCGGACGACAGCCTGGGCTACCGGCTGAATGTGATCATCACGGGCGAGGGCAGGATCTCCAAGGAGGGCCTCGCCCAGATCACCTGCACCATCCGGCAGAACAAGCAGGAGAGCATCTGGAGCGTCGAGATCACCCGGCTCTTTCCCGGAGTCCCGGAGTCGATGGGCGAGCACACCTGCTTCGAGTTCCGCAAGCTCGCGGCCCCCGGCGTGCGACTGCCGCCGTGAGCGCTCCTTGACGCCCGGTGTCGGGGGCCACGGCCGGCGCCCGCTGACCCGCGAATGACACGCGAAGCGCGGTCGCGGGTGCCTCACGACACCCGCGACCGCGCTTCGCGCGATCATGCCTGGAGGTCCAGGACGCCCGTCACATCGTGATGTCCTCCAGCATCTCGGTGACCAGCGCCGCGATCGGCGAGCGCTCCGAGCGGGTCAGCGTGACGTGCGCGAACAGCGGGTGCCCCTTGAGCTTCTCCACCACCGCCACGACGCCGTCGTGCCGGCCCACCCGCAGGTTGTCGCGCTGGGCGATGTCATGGGTGAGGACGACCCGGGAGTTGGCGCCGATCCGGCTCAGCACGGTGAGCAGCACCCCGCGCTCCAGCGACTGCGCCTCGTCCACGATGACGAAGGCGTCGTGCAGGGAACGGCCGCGGATGTGGGTGAGCGGAAGCACCTCCAGCATGCCCCGGTCCATCACCTCCTCGATCACCTCGGGTGTGGTGACCGCGCCCAGGGTGTCGTAGACGGCCTGGGCCCACGGGCTCATCTTCTCGTTCTCGGAACCCGGCAGGTAGCCCAGTTCCTGGCCGCCCACGGCGTACAGCGGGCGGAAGACGATGACCTTGCGGTGCTGGCGGCGCTCCAGCACCGCCTCCAGGCCCGCGCAGAGGGCGAGCGCGGACTTTCCGGTGCCCGCCCGGCCGCCCATCGAGACGATGCCGACCTCGGGGTCCATCAGCAGGTCGAGCGCGATCCGCTGCTCGGCGGAGCGGCCGTGCAGGCCGAACACCTCGCGGTCGCCGCGCACCAGCCGCACCGACTTGTCGGGCAGCACCCTGCCCAGCGCCGACCCCCTGCTCGACAGCAGCCGCAGGCCGGTGTGGGTGGGCAGGTCGCGAGCCTCCTCCAGGTCGGCGGTGCCGTGCTCGAAGAGCACCTCGATGTCCTCGGAGGTCACCTGGAGCTCCGCCATGCCTGTCCAGCCGGACTCGACCACGAGTTCGGCCCGGTACTCGTCCGCGGCGAGACCGATGGAGGCGGCCTTCACCCGCATCGGCAGGTCCTTGGAGACCAGCACCACGTCGTGTCCCTCGGCGGCGAGGGTACGGGCCACGGTCAGGATGCGGGTGTCGTTGTCGCCGAGCCGGAACCCGACGGGCAGGATGGACGGGTCACTGTGGTTGAGCTCGACCCGGATGGTGCCCTCGCCGATCGGCATGGGCTCGTCCAGCCGTCCGTGTGTCACCCTCAGGTCGTCGAGGTACCTCAGCGCCTTGCGCGCGAAGTATCCGAGCTCTGGATGATGGCGTTTGCCCTCCAACTCGGTGATGACGACGATCGGGATGACCACCTCATGCTCGGCGAAACGGCTCATCGCCGTTGGATCCGCCAGGAGCACCGAGGTGTCCAGGACGTACGTGCGCCGCTTGACTGCCGGCGACGTGGGTGAGGACGAAGGGTTTGCCACGCGTTCTCCCCCGGGCGCCAAGGACGGCGCCCTGCCATGAGCTGGGATGCGGACCGGCCTCGGACCCGCTCACGAGAATGCCGAGCAGGGACCGGGAACCGGCCCTCCTCAGCGAATCGTGACGCAAAGGCGGGCCCTCTCCGGCGTAGGTGAGTCGTGCTCTCCTACTTCTTACGGTACGTCCTGAATGCCCTACTTCCAACTGCTTAAGACTGACCGAAAGGGGTCGTTCATGTGGTGTTTCAGGAACCGTACCTACGGTGTCGCGCGGCGTAAGAGCGGAGGGCCCGCAAGAAGTCGACCCTGCGGAAGTCAGGCCAGTAGGCCTCGCAGAAGTAGAACTCGGAGTGGGCGCTCTGCCAGAGCAGGAAGCCGGAGAGCCGCTGCTCTCCCGAAGTGCGGATGACCAGATCCGGGTCGGGCTGGCCGCGCGTGTAGAGATGCTTCGCGATGTGCTCCACATCGAGGACCTCGACAAGGTCCTCGATGCTCGCGCCCTTGCTCGCGTGCTCCTGGAGAAGGGAGCGCACCGCATCAGCGATCTCACGCCTTCCTCCATACCCAACGGCAACGTTCACAATCAACCCGGGACGATGTGATGTCGCTTCTTTTGCATCTTTAAGCACACGAGCCGTGTGATCCGGCAAAAGATCTAGCGCACCCATGGGCTTGATGTGCCAGCCGTCGGCCACGAGTTCCTGGACCACATCCTCGATGATCTTCATCAGGGGGTCCAGCTCGTCCTTGGAACGGTTGATGTTCTCGCTGGAGAGCAGCCACACGGTGACGACCTCGACACCGGCCTCGCGGCACCAGCCGAGCAGCTCCGAGATCTTGTCCGCGCCCTTGCGATGCCCGCGGCTCACGTCGTCGATGCCCATCGAGCGTGCCCAGCGGCGGTTACCGTCAACGATCACGCCGACGTGCCGGGGAAACATCTCCCGCTGACGGGACAGCTTCGCTTCGAGCCGGCGCTCGTAGAGTCGATAGACGAGATCGCGCACGCCCATTGGAGCCCCTCCCTCAGCACCCGCCATGAATGGGCGCTGACAGGCAATTATCGCCGTCCCACGGACCCCTCCGCCCCCTCTACAGGGATCTGGCCGACTTGCCCGGCCTGTATGGTCCTAGGCATTCTTCGGCCTCTGAGAGGATTTCTTCC
>NZ_JBEOZN010000181.1:0-16257 GCF_040298085.1 Streptosporangium sp. NPDC001681
CACAGGTCGACGTCGACGTCGACCTGTGGGTAGCGGGCCTCGACCACGCGGACGTGATCGTGAGCGGGCTGCCCTGGGCGGCCTTCGCACCGGGCCTGCAAGACGACCTCCTCTGCGCCGTCACCCACGCTCTCGCCCCGCATGGCGCGTTCACCACGTTCGCGTACACCTACACGCGGTGGGCTTCCCCCACTCGCCGGCTACGGCAGTCCTTGGGCGAGCGGTTCGATGAGGTCGTGGTCAGCCGCACGGTGTGGGCCAACGTGCCGTCCGCATTCGTTTACTTCTGCCGAAGGCCCCGCGTCCCGGCGCAGACGCGCCCACTGCTCCCCGATGAACGCGCACGCGTCGCATGACCTGGAGGGGTGACCATGGGTGTGAGACGTGAACACGGCAACGTTCGCTCCACCGGTGAGGACCATCGTGCGACGCCCTTCGAGTTGTTCTTCGACCTGGTCTACGTCTTCGCGATAACGCAGCTCAACGGCTATATGGCCCAGCAGCACAGCGCTCCCGGCGTGCTCCGGGGGCTGCTGATGCTCGCACTGTTGTGGGGCACCTGGTCCGGCTACACCTGGCTGGGCAACCACTCACGAGCCGACCAGGGTCTGCCGCGGGCGGGAATGGTCGTCGCGATGACGGCGATGTTCGTCGTCGGCCTGACCATCCCCGAAGCATGGGACGACGAGCCGGGCGGCCTGAACGGCCCTGTGGTGCTGGTGGGCGCCTGCCTGCTGGTCCGCTGGGTGCACCTCGCGGTCTTCGCGGTGGCCGCGACCGGTGACGCCGGGCTGCGACGGCAGATCGCGATCACCTGGCTGCCCATGCTGACGAGCGCGGTTCTGCTGGTGTCCGGGGCGCTGCTTGGGGGCTGGACACAGGTGCTTCTGTTCTCCGTCGCCCTCCTGGTGGACTGGGTCGGCATCTACCTCACGGCTAGGCACGGCCAGTGGCGGCTGCACAGCCCGGCCCACCTGAGCGAGCGTCATGGCCTGTTCGTCATCCTGGCCATCGGCGAGTCGTTCCTGGCCATCGGCGTCGGCGCCGCCGACCGGCCCATGAGCGGGGCCCTGCTGCTCGCCGCCGTCCTCGGCGTCGCCGTCGCGGTGTGCCTGTGGTGGCTGTACTTCGAGGTGGTGGCACGTGCGGCCGAGCACCGGCTCGGACGGGCACGGGGCGAAACGAGGCTGCGCCTGGCTGTCGAGGCCTACACCTACGGGCACCTGCCTCTCATCGCCGGCATCCTGCTCACCGCCCTGGGGGTGGAGGGCGTGCTCGCACACGCCGGGGACAGCCGGCCGCTGGGCGTGTTCTCCGCGCTCGCTCTCTTCGGTGGCTTCACGCTGTACCTCGTCGGGCATCTGTTGTTCGAACGCCGCATGCACCACACGCTGAGCCGCCCCCGGCTGCTGGCGGCCTGCGCCATCCTTGCGGCCACGCCGGCCGCCGTCGTCCTGCCGCCGCTGGCTGGGCTGGCGGGACTGGTGACCCTCCTGATCACTCTGATCGTCGTCGAGACCACCCGGTACGCGCGCGAGCGGGCCAGCCGCGACACATGCGCCGCCAGCCCCCTGCCATCCAGCCTCACGCGCCCGGGCATGCCGCGCCTGAAGGAAGGAAGACCATGACCAACGACACCCGCAGTGTGATCTCGCTGCGCGTCAACGACGCGACACATCGTTTGTGCCTCGACAATCGCAGGACGCTGCTCGACGCGTTGCGCGAGGACACCGGCCACACCGGGCCGAAGAAGGGCTGCGACCACGGCCAGTGCGGCGCCTGCACCGTGCTGCTGGACGGCAGGCGGGTGCTGTCCTGCCTGACGCTTGCGGTCGCCGCCGAGGGCGCCGAGGTCACAACCGTCGAAGGCCTCGCCGGTGACGGCGAGCTGCGGCCGATCCAGCAGGCTTTCGTACGGCTCGACGGGTTCCAATGCGGTTACTGCACGTCCGGGCAGCTCTGCTCGGCCATCGGGATGCTGGCCGAGCACGCGGCGGGCTGGCCCAGCGCGGTCACCGCCGATCTCTGCCCGGACGGCCCGGCGCCGGCGTTGGACACGGCAGAGGTGCGCGAGCGGATGAGCGGCAACCTGTGCCGCTGCGGCGCGTACCCGTCGATCGTGCGCGCGATCCTGGAGGAGGCCCGATGAAGGAGTTCGCCTATCAGCGCGCCTCGGGGATCAGTGAGGCGCTCAGACTGGTCGCCGGGAACGACGACGTCCGCTACCTCGGCGGCGGCACGAACCTCGTCGACCTGATGAAAGCCGGTGTCGAGTCCCCCACCCGGCTGGTGGACGTTCGTTTCCTTCCGCTGGACGGCATCCGGCAGGTACCCGGCGGTGGGCTGGAGATCGGTGCGACGACGACCAACAGCGATCTCGCCGCCCACCCCGAGGTGCGGCGCCGGTATCCGGCGCTGAGCCAGGCAGTGCTGGCGGGCGCGTCAGGCCAGCTGCGCAACATGGCCACGATGGCAGGGAACCTGTTGCAGCGGACCCGGTGCTCCTACTTCGCCGACCCTTCGCAACCGTGCAACAAACGCGCCCCCGGCAGCGGATGCTCAGCGATCGCCGGCGCGCACCACAACCACGCCGTCCTCAGCTGGTCGCCGCACTGCGTGGCCACGAACCCGTCGGACATGGCGGTCGCGCTGGCCGCGTTCGACGCGGTCGTGCGCTACGAGACCCTCGACGGCGCCGGGGACATCCCACTGGAGGAGTTCTACCTGCCCGTCGGCGACACGCCAGAGCGGGAGACGGCGTTGCCGCCCGGAGCCCTGATCACCGCGGTGCGTCTCCCGGAGTCTGCCATCTCGCCGCTCTCGCGGTATCGGAAGGTCCGCGAGCGCGCGTCGTACGCCTTCGCGACCGTGTCCATCGCCGCCGACCTGGACATCCGCGACGGGGTGGTGCGCAGCTCGCGGATCGCCCTCGGCGGGGTCGCGTCGCGGCCCTGGCGCGCCAGGACCGCCGAGAGCCTGCTGCTGGACGGCCCCGCCACCGCCGACCGGTTCCGGACGGCCGCCGAAGCCGAGCTGGCCGCCGCCGAGCCGCTGCCCGGCAACGCCTACAAGGTGACGCTGGCGCGCAATCTCATCGTGGCCGTCTTGACCGACCTGGCGGCTTCGCCGTACTGAAGGAGATCACCCATGAACGCTGAATCCTCGGCCCCGACGGCCGCGGGAGCCGTCGGGGCCGCGCGGCCCCGCGTCGAGGGCCGAGCCAAGGTCACCGGCGGCGCCCGCTACTCCGCCGACGAGCCGGTGCCGGGCCTGGCCTTCGGCGCAGTCGTCGTATCCACCATCACCCGCGGGCGCGTCCTCGACATCGACGTCGCGGCCGTTCAGGACATGCCCGGCGTGCTGGGCGTGATCGATCACAGGAATGCGCCCCGGCTCAACCCGGAAGCAGGGCACTTCTTCGGTCCGGACGGAGGGCTGCGACTCCTGCAGGATGACGTGATCCCGCACCCGGGCCGCCCCATCGCCCTCGTGGTGGGCGAGACGCCCGAACAGGCCCGTGCCGCCGCCCAGGCGCTGCCGGTGGTCTATGACGTGCAACCGCATGACACGGAGTTCTTCTTCGGCCACCCGGCAGGCCGTCCGGCATCGGCCCTCTTCGACGGGCCCGTGGACGTCGGCGATGTGGACGCCGGGCTGGCCGCCTCCGCGGTAGTGGTCGACGAGAGGTACGGCACGCCCGAGGAGCACTGCAGCGCCATGGAGCCGCACTCGGCGACCGCCTGGTGGGAGGGAGAACGCCTGCAGGCCGTCGACTCCAACCAGGGGCCATACCAGATCGCCGTCACCCTGGCCACGCTCTTCTGCCTGCCTCCGGAGCGGGTGCGTATCCGTGTCGAGCATGTCGGCGGAGGCTTCGGGTCCAAGGGCATGTGCGGGCCGCAGCTGATCCTGGCCGTGATGGCCGCGACGCGGTTCGGGCGGCCCGTGCGGGTCACGCTCACCCGCGACCAGGTGTTCCTGGCCACCGCGCAGAGGCCGGCCACGGACCAGGTGATCCGGATCGGAGCCGATGCCGATGGGCGCCTGCGGGCGATCGACCACGTGGCCGCGTTCGAGCTGTCCCCGCTCGCGGAGTACATCGAGGGGTGCACCGAGCTCACCAAGACGCTCTATGCGGCGCCCGCGATCCGCACCCGGCTCACGGCGGTTCCGCTCGACATCCTGCCGCCGTACTCCATGCGTGCCCCCGGCGCGGCGCCCGGCTCGTTCGCGCTCGAATCGGCCATGGACGAGCTGGCGGAGCGCCTGGAGATGGACCCGCTCGAGCTCAGGCTGCGCAACGAGCCCGTCGTCGGTCCCGTGTCCGGACTGCCGTTCAGCAGCCGGAATCTGGTCGCGTGCCTGCGTCAAGGCGCACGCCGGTTCGGCTGGGCAGATCGCGACCACCGGCCGCGGATGCGGCGGGAGGGATCCCTGCTCGTCGGCACCGGGCTGGCCGCCACGTCCTTCAGCACCGGGGCGTTCCCCTCGACGGCGTCCATCACGGCCGAGCCGGACGGCACCTTCACCGTGGTCGTCGCCGCCACCGACCTGGGCACGGGCGCCCGCACCGCGCTGACCGCGATCGCCGCCGATGCGCTGGAGGTCGGCGTGGAGAAGATCGGGCTTCGGATCTCCGACAGCGACCTCGGCCCCGCGTGGAGCGCGGGCGGGTCCCGCGGGACCGCGTCCTGGGCGTGGGCGATCACCGAGGCCGCGGCGAAGATGCGCGGCCCGGAACGGCCGGCGACGGTCACGGTCGACACGACGCACCTGCTCGGCGAGCTGCCATCCAGGGAACGACACGCCTACAGCGCCGTCTTCGCCGAGGTCACCGTCGACCCGGCGACCGGTGAGGTGCGCGTGCGGCGGCTGCTCGGGCTGTTCGCCGTAGGCCGGGTGATCAACCCGCTCATGGCCCGCAGCCAGGTCATCGGGGGAATGGTCGGCGGGCTGTCCATGGCTCTGCACGAAGAGGGCGTCCGTGACCCGGTCTCGGGGCGGCACGTCAACCCTGACTTCGCCGGCTATCACATCGCCGCACACGCCGACGTTCCCGACATCGAAGCCGAATTCGTGCCTGACCACGAACCCGGCCTCCCCATGGGAGTCAAAGGTGCCGGTGAGATCGGGAACGTCGGCACCGCGGCTGCGATCGCCAACGCTGTCTGGCATGCCACCGGGGTCCGGCAGCGGCAGCTGCCGATCCGTCTCGACCGAGTCCTGGAGGACTGACCACCACGGAACTCAGCTCGTGGCGCGCAGGCGCATGGCGTCCTGGCTGGGGGATGCCCCGAACTGGCGAAGGTACTCGCGGCTGAACTGCGACGGACTGCCGTAGCCCACGCGGCGGCCGACAGCGGCGATGTCGGCGGGAGCCGCCGCAAGCTGGAGTCGCGCCTGCTGGAGCCGGATCTGTTTCTGGAACTGGATCGGGCTCATCGCGGTGATTGCATGGAAGCTCCGGTGGAAAGCGGAGACGCTCATCCCCGCCAGCTTGGCCACGTCCTCGACCCGGAACGACTGCGCGTAGTGGTCACGGATCCACTGAACAGCGCGCGCGATGTGGCTGAGGCTGCTGTCAGGCAGGCCGAGCTGGCGGATGACGGGGCCCTGGTCGCTGGTGATGAGCCGCCAGAGAATCTCTCGTTTGATGAGGGGCGCGAGGACGGCGATGTCTTGGGGGCGGTCGAGCAGGCGCACCAGGCGGACGACGGCGTCGAGGAGTTCGGCCGAAGCGGTGCTGACGGCCAGGCCCGGCGGAGCGTCGTCGCCGAGCTCCGGGAGGTCGCCGGGAGCCGCCTGCAGCAGTACCTCGGCGACGGTGGCCGGATGCAGGGTCAGCCCGACCCCGAGCCCCGGCAGCTCCGGGCTGGCCTTGGCGAAGTGGGCGGTCACCGGCAGGTCGACCGAGGCGACGAGGTACTGCCCCTCCCGGTACTCGTAGACCGTGTCGCCCAACGCGAACCGTTTCACTCCTTGCGCGACCACAGCCAGCACCTTGCCGTAGGTCGTCGGCGTCGGCGGCTGGGGGTGTTCGGCCTTGAAGATCAGCACGTCCTCGATGGAAGTCCTCAGATCAGGCCGAGCATGGCGGTTGAGAAGATCGCGTAATTCGTCGAGGACCACGATCCCGATTCAAGCAGCACCCGCGGACCGCGACAATCATTCGCGATGAGCATGGACATCGCGCGCAGGGGTGGGTCCGCCAGGCCGTTCCAGCCGCCGACCGGGCACGAGGCAGGGGCGTTGCTAGGCCACGCGGCGCCTGTATGTGGACGTCGTCTTCCCCCACACCTGTCTCTTAACAGGATCTACGCGAGGCGCCCTGGCCGATTCACCGCATCGGCCTGGCACGGTAGTGGTCCAGTGGCCAGCACCAGTCCACGGAGCATCAGTAGTCGAGGGCGCGGTCGACCAGATCGGCGACTTCGGTGGCCGAGGCGCGGAAGTAGCGGGCGGTGGTCTCGATGGAGGCGTGTCCGAGGAGGGCTTGGATCTGGGCGTGGTCGGCGCCGGCTTCGCGTAGCCGGGTGGCGTAGGTGTGGCGTAGCCGATGCGGGCGCAAGGTCGGCAGGCCTGCAGTCTTGCCGACGGCGCGCACCACGTCGGTGACGCCGTCGACCGTCAGCCGTCCGCGCTGGCCGACCCACAGCCCTTCGCCGACCGTCCCGGCCAGCTCGGGGCGAGCCTCCAGCAGCTCGGCCCGGGTCGGCAGCCAGGCCGCGAGGCGTTCGCGAGCCGGGACCGGCAGCGGGACGGTACGGACCTCATCCCCCTTACCGTGCAGGCGGGCGGTGCCGCTGCTGGGAGTGATCGGCACGTCGCCGACGCACAGGCGCTGGGCCTCTTCGGCGCGGGCTCCAGCGCCGAGCAGGACGGCGATGAGTGCTGAGTCGCGGGGTCCGCGCCGGTCGGCGGCGCGGCGCACCGCGTTCTCCTGCGCCCGGGTCAAGGCATCAGGGGCGCCGGGCTTGGGCACCCGGGCGCGTTTGACAGCCAGGCGCAGCGCGGGTCCGTGTTCATACAGCAACGTGACGGCGGCCAGCGGTCGCGCCACTCTTGTTGATCTTGTTGTCGGTGCTCGCGGTCACCCTCCGGACTCCTCTCCTTATTATCCGGGGAGTTTTTCCGGCGTTAGCTCCGGGCTCGGCTGGATGTTATCCGGGGAGTTTTTCCGGCGTTAGCTCCGGGCTCGGCTGGATGTTATCCGGGGAGTTGATCGTCACGCACAAAACCGCTCTTCTTCTGGGCCTCCGAGTCGGGGTGTCGGTAAGACTCGTGCAGCCAGGTACAAGCGTTTGAGTTAGACCAGGCCGGACGGGTATCCGGGGATCTTTCGCGGACCGGGTGACGGGCTGGATCTTGTGCGGTCAGTATTGATCCGGATTCGTAGGGCGGTCGGTGGAAGGGCGGCCGCGGCTTGCGGGAGAGCCGGATGGCCGTGACGCACACGTTGGTGTGTCGTCCATGGAAACGCCTCACGGGCGTTGCAGCATGGACCCGTGAGTGATCAGAAGCTGCCCCGGCAGGACTGCGCCGCGACGGTGCTGGGCGGTCCCACGACCGTCATCGACGCCGGTGGCCTGCGTGTCGTCGTGGACCCGACCTTCGACGGCCCCGGCCCGCACGGCTACCTGACCAAGACGCTCGGCCCGGCGGTGACCGAGGACCGGCTGGGGGCCGTCGACCTGGTGCTGGTCAGCCACGACGCCCATCCGGACAACCTCGACGACCGGGGCCGCGCCTTCGCCATGGCGGCCCCGCTGACGCTCACCGTGCCCGGCGCGGCCGACCGGCTCGGCGCGTCGGCGGTGGGCCTGGCCCCCTGGACGACCTTCACCCTGCCCCGCCCGGACGGCGGCGGCGACCTGACCGTCCTGGCCGTCCCCGCCGTGCACGGCCCCGAGGACGGTGAGCGGGACCCGCAGGGCAACATCAACTGCGAGGTCACCGGCTTCGTGTTGTCGGGCGCGGACCTGCCCACCGTCTACGTCAGCGGCGACAACGCCTCCATGCGCGCCGTGGCCGCGATCGCCCGACGCGTGCCGGACATCGACGCGGCGGTGCTGAACGCCGGGGCGGCCCGCGTACCGGGCAAGTTCCGGCGACGTCCGGTGTCGCTGGACGGCCACCGGGCCGCGGCCGCCGCCGCGGTGCTGGGCGTCACGGTCGTGATCCCGGCCCACTACGACGGATGGACGCACTTCTCCGAAGGACGCGCGGAGGTGGAGACGGCCTTCGACGAGGCCGGCCTGTCAGCCCTGCTGCGCCTGGCCGACCACGGGTCCTGGTCGGCACTGCGCGGCTAACGGTTCGCGTGGCCGCCGGCCATCGAAAAGGATGGGGGCGGATTGTGGCGACAAGACCGGACGCCCTGATGTTTCAGCAGCTCAGCCGTGCTCTGGCCGACTCCTTTTAGCGGTGACGAAGACCTCACCGACCAGGCACAACACGCTCGCCTGTACTTGATGACAGCCTTCGCACGCTGCTCCACCGTCATCACCGGCAGGGCCATCAGGCGTCTCTCCTATAGAGATCGGCTGGTCAGTGACTCCCGCCAGAGATCACGACGGGTGTCTGAGGCGCTTACAGATGTCAGTACGGCACGCGAGTTGTCAGTGGACTTGGCAACAGGCCATTGGAGATGTCAGTAGGCGCGTGTACGGCAGGAGGTTCAGCCCGGATGGTGGCATCCGGCCTCGGCGGTTGGCGCTGGTGGTTGCTCCTGCGCCTGGCGAGTCGTTCGCGTCCTGGGTAGATCGGTTGGCGGTCCGGAACGGATGCCCGCCGTGGTTGATCGTCGAGGCGTTGGGCTGGATGTCCGCGCGGCATCGGGCGATGTCTGCTCACTGGCGTACGACATCGTGGCGACCCCGGAGACGTGTGATGCGATCAGGGCTGCCACAGGGGTGGGCACCGAGATGGTGCGCGATATGCACCTGGAGGTGTTCAACGGCTCGGCCTTGGATCTGTCGGGCGTCCCGCGCTGATCGCCGGCCAGGTGGCGAATGCCAGGCAGTGGTTCGCGGTCTTGGAAGCGGTGACGACGTTGGTCCGGCTGGGGATGCCGGAGGTTCTGCCTCTGCTGGACGGGGTGTCTTCGGATGGCTGGCATGCGATGGCGGCAAAAGCCGGCCGCGGGGACGGTGCGCCCGCGGGACTGTCCCCTCGCAGGCATTAGCGCTGCATGTCGATGACGAACTTCCCGCGGACGCCGCCGGCTTCGAGTCGTTGGTGAGCCTCCGCGATGCCGGCGATCGGGTAGACGGTGTCAATGACCGGGCGGATGCTTCCCGCTTCGGCCGAGGCGGTGAGCTCGGTGATCCGCGCGGGAGAGGGGTTGTTGCTGAAGAGCTTCATCCGCCGGGGTGAGAGGGCGGCCCGCAGTCCTATGGTGGCCATGGAGGTCAGGATGCGGTCTTGGTCGAAGGCGAGCGCGACCATGCGGCCACCCCGGGTGAGCCGGGCCAGGTAGGCCCCGAGATCGGTGCCCACGAGGTCGAGGATCACATCGAAGTGGCCGAGATCCTGCGGCCGGGTCGTACGGTAGTCCAGGGCCGCGTCGGCGCCAAGTTCGGTGACCCAGTCGAGATTGCGGGCGCCGGCGAGCGCGGTGACGTGGGCGCCGAGCGCTTTGCCCAGTTGCACGGCGATGCTGCCGACGCCCCCTGTGGCACCGCGGACCAAGAGCCGTTCACCGCTGCTGAGGCCGGCCTTGTCCGTCAGGGCGGTCATAGCGGTGGTGCCCGACGTCGGCAGGGCGGCGGCATCCAGCAGGCTCAGGTTCTTCGGCGCTCGGGCGAGCCGCTGTTCGGGAACGGTGACGTAGTCGGCGAGGGAGCCGAAGGAGAAGTGCGGCATCAGCCCCCACACCTCCTCACCCACACTCCACGCGTGAACTCCGGGGCCCACGGCAGCGACGCGGCCGGTGAAGTCGCCTCCCACGCCGCGGGGGAAGCGGGCCCGGCTGATGCCGCGCAACTTGCCCACGCGGAAGGCGACCTCCCCTGCGTCCACGCTCGCAGCGCGGACCTCAACCAGCACCTCTCCCCGCCCAGGCTGAGGCGTGGGCACGTCAGTGACGCGCAGCACCTCGGGAGGGCCGAAACGGGTGTATTGGACGGCGCGCATGATCTCTCCCAGTGATTCCGAACATAAGTGGGCTGGCGGCCCACTTACAGCTCGGCTACTCTAACCGGACAGCCAGCCCAGTTGTCAAAGCCCGGAGGTCGCCATGGTCCACACCACCGAACGACGGCCCCTGCGCGCGGACGCCCAGCGCAACTACGACCGCATCCTCGGCGCGGCCCGGGAGGTCTTCGCATGTCATGGCGCCGGCGCCTCCCTGAAGGAGATCGCCCGTCGAGCCGGAACGGGATCGGCGACACTGCACCGGTTCTTCCCCTCCCGCCGGGCCCTTCTCGAAGCCGTCTTCCACGACCGCGTCGAGGACCTGTGCGCCATGGCAGCGCAACACGCCAAGGAGAGCGAGCCAGGCCCCGCGCTCTTCGCATGGCTGCGTGACCTCAACGCCTACGCGGCCGGCAGTCGCGGCTTGGCCGCCTCACTGCTTCACGATGGCCGGGACGCCGACCTGCTGGATCAGAACGAAGGCTGTCAGGCGATGATCACCAATGCGGCGCGCGAACTCCTGCAACGAGCACAACAGGCGGCCGCCGTGCGTCCCGGCCTTCTCGCCGAGGACCTGCTCGCGCTCATCAATGCCATTTCACTGGCCACCGAGCACCACGATGACGACGAGCAGGCGGACCGACTGCTGGACATCGCGATCGAGGGCATCCGCCTCCAGGCCGCAAAGAGCTCATAGGGGACCTTAGTGTGGCCGAGGGGCAGCCGTACCAGCTCAGCGCGCTCGGATTGAACTCCCTGCCCTCCACGCTCCTACTGCCATCCCGATGGCCCACTGTCACGTGCTTGCCACCCTCAAGGCCGCCAGACATCTCTGGGGCCAGGACGACGCCGAGCCCGGGGTCGAGGAACGCGGGGACAGCCATTGGCGGTGAGATGGATCATGGTGCGGATGGTCACCGCGACCTGCGGAAACACTAAAGATCGTGTTATCACGCCGGACCGTCCCGCCATGTTCGGGCCGAAAAGCTGACTCAACACTGTTGGTCGTGCATCGCCCTGACCTGCTCGAACAGCCCGTACCGCTAATGACTGTCCCTTTGTTCCTCGACCCCGGGATCGTCCCGGCCGAGCTGGTGGAGCTGATGTACCGGGCCGACAGCACGAAGCGGCAGCGGATCCTGCGCACCGTGTACGAGTGCGGCGTCTTTCAGACGCTACGGGAGAAACTGCGGTGCAAGGAGATCTGGGTGGTCGGCGCCGACCGGTGGCGCAACCCCGACGACGACCTGCCGAAGGACTTCGAGGACAGGCGGGCCGAGAACTACGCCAAACTCCGCAAACCGCTGGATCCGCAGGCGTTCGTCGACCAGCTCCGGGGCGAGATGGACGCCGAACTGTCGGCGCTGAACGACGCCCTGGCCGGGAAGGGCCTGGCCTGGTTGAAGATCGCCGAACGGCGCAACGCCGGGGCGATCCATCTCACCCCGCTGGACGCCGCCCCGGAACCGCGCAACCTGCGCCGGCTGAAGGCGGCGATCCGGGACCGGTGGGGCGTCGTCCCGCTGATGGACATGCTGACCGAGACCGCCCTGCGGACGGGCTGCCTGAACGTCTTCACCCCGGCCGGGACGCAGAACCACCTGGACGCGGCGGTGCTGTTCGAACGGCTCCTGCTGCTGATCTACGCCTACGGGACGGGGACCGGGATCCGCGCGGTCGCCGCCGGCGACCATCCCCACACCGAGGACGACCTTCGCTACGCGCGCCGCCGCTACCTGACCGTCGAGGCCTGCCGCGAGGTCGCCCGGGTGATCGCCAACGCGACCTTCGCCGTCCGGCAGGCCGCCCTGTGGGGCAGGGCACGACCGCGGTCGCCTCGGACTCCACTCACTTCTCGGCCTTCGATCAGAACATCTTCACCGAGTGGCACTCCCGCTACCGCAGGGCCAAGCGCGGCATGCTGATCTACTGGACGGTCGAAACCGGCGGGTCCATGGCCGTCCACTCCCAGCTGATCTCCTGCTCCGCGTCCGAGGTGCACGCCATGGTCGAGGGCGCGATGCGGCACGGCACCGACATGGAGATCGAGCAGAACTTCGTCGACTCCCACGGCGCCTCGTTCGTTGGGTTCGGGATCACCCGGCTGCTGGACTTCGACCTGGTCGCCCGGTTCAAGCAGATCAACAAGATGAAGCTGTATGTGCCCGGCCGGGGCGAGGACTCCTCCTACCCGTTGCTCGGACCCGCGCTGACCAGGCCGATCCGGTGGGACATCATCACCCAGAACTACGACATCATGATGAAGTACGCCACCGCGATCCGGCTGCGGACCGCCTCCACCGAGGCCCTGCTACGCCGGTTCACCAGCGAGACCACCCACCCCGCCTACGCCGCGATGCTGGAGGTCGGCCGCGCCCAGCGCACCGTCTTCCTGGCCCGCTGGCTTCGCGACCGCGATCTTCAGCGGGAGACCGAATCCGAGCTGAACGTGGTGGAGAACTACAACGGCCTCAACGACTACATCAAGTTCGGCAAGCGCGGCGAGCTCGCCTCGAACCGGCGCGAGGAACAGGAGCTGGGGATGTTGTGCCTGCACATTCTCCAATCCGCCCTCGGTCTGATCAACACGCTGATGATCCAGGACACCCTCGCCCTACCCGAGTGGGAGAACGTCCTGACCGACGCCGACCGGCGCGGGCTCACGCCGCTGTTCCACACCAACATGACCCCCTACGGTGAGATCCAGCTGCGCACCGACCGGCGCCTGGACCTCACCGACCTGCCGACTGCGTAACGCCGGACGCTCGCCCGTTCCGGCGGCAGCGCGGCTGGACCATGCCGGCGGGGCGTCGGCGATACTGTGGGCGTGGAGTACGTGTCCAGAGTGCCGCGACCGCCGCTGGACGGGCTGATCGACGACCTTTACTACCTGGAGGGTGCGCCGCCGTACGCCCGGCTGACGCTGCCGCCGATGCCGGCGGCGCTGCTCATCGTCAACCTCGGGGCGCCGTTCCGCATCCGCGCCGGCACCGACATCGAGACGGCCGAGTACGCCGACGGCTGCGTGGTCACCATGCCCACCCGCGCCTTCGAGTTCGGCTATCCGCCGGAGACCCGGTCAGTCGGCGTGCACTTCAAGCCGTGGGGGCTGGCGCCGTTCCTGCCGATGCCCGCGGCCGAGCTGTGTGACCGGCCGGTGACGGTGGAGCAGGTTTGGGGCCGGCCCGCCATTGCCGAGCTGCGGGACCGGCTGGCCACGGCGGCCGGGCCGTACGAGATGCTGACGCTGCTGGAGGAGGAGCTAATGCGACGGCTGTGCGAGACCGCCGGTCTGGGGATGGTCCGCCATACGAGCAGCGTCATCGCGGCGACCAGCGGGGCGGTGGCGATCGGCGACCTGAGCGTGGCAGCCGGTGTCAGCAGCACTCATCTGGCGCAGCGGTTCAAGGAGCTCATCGGCGTCACGCCGAAGCGGCTGGCCCGCACCTACCGCTTCGCCGCCACCGTGTTCGCGATCAACCCCGCCGGACCGATCGACTGGGGCGACCTCGCCGGTGGCGCAGGCTACTTCGACCAGGCCCACTTCGGCCACGAGTTCCGGGCGTTCACCGGGCTCACGCCGACCCGGTACGTCGAAGTCCGGCGGCGGTTCCTGCGCGAACATCCCGGCCACGCGCTGGACGGCTGGCCGCTGCCGGCCGATTGATTTCTTACAAGAGCGACAGCTCACGACACGCTAATTTGGGGGCACCCCAAAGCAGAGGAGAGCCCCGTGGGCAAGGTGGTCATGTACAGCTCGGTGTCGGTGGACGGCTTCGTCGCGGACGAGAATGATCAGCCCGGACCGCTGTTCGATTGGTTGTCCAGCGGTGACGTCCCGTTGGACGAGAGCGGCGAGCTGAAGGTGTCGCAGACGTCCTACGATTACACCCGGACGTACTGGGACCAGATCGGAGTCACGATCGTCGGCCGCCACGTCTTCGACATGACGGACGGCTGGGACGGGAAGCCTCCGAGCGGGATCGACCACGTGGTCGTCGTGTCACACCGGCCGATGCCCGAGGGCTGGGACCCCGAGGCGCCGTTTCACTTCGTCGACGGCGTCGAGGCAGCCGTGGCCAAGGCGCAGGAGCTTGCGGGTGACCGCTTGGTCGAGGTCGCCGCTGGCGACGTCGGTGGCCAGGTGCTTGCCGCGGGTCTGGTCGACGAGGTGCGCATGGACGTCGTACCCGTGGTGTTCGGGTCCGGCAAGCGCTACTTCGGGTCGGTCGACGCGCAGCACCTGTTGGAGGATCCTGACGTGGTGATTCAGGGCAACCGGGTGCTTCACCTGCGCTATCGGGTGCGCCGTTGACCGATCTGAGCGGGTACGCGAAGAAGTCCACTGCCGACGGTGACACAAGATCGGGCCTCCGGCTGCGTTTGCGCATCGCTGTCCCTGGTCGGGCAGGCGACGCCGATCCGCCCAGCACCTCACCTGCGGCAAGTTCAACTCAAGATCACTGGTTGCCGGTTTCCGTCGTATCTTGGCCGACCCCCGAACGGACTTGGCCTGAGCGTGGCCTCGGGACTTTGGGCCCGATCAACCCTCCCATCAGAGCTTCTGATATCTCTCGATATCAGAAGCTAATCGCAGGACTAGCTTCTGATATCGCGGTCCTGGACGCCGCTTAGCTCGGCGAATCAACTTCTGATATCGCGAGGGCGATGTGGGGCGGCAGCACCAAGCGGTACCCGAGGCGTTCACCACGATCCACGCCGCCTACGCCGCAGCGCTGAAGCGGGCCCCGCTGGACGGCGACACCCGCCGCGCCTACGACTCCCGGGTCCGGACCTTCCTCGCCTGGCTGGAGGTCAGCGGCCCCGACGGCGACCCGCTCACCGACGCGCACAACCGCGACTTCGCCATCCGCGACTACAAGACCCACATGAAGACCGTGCTGCGCCGCGCGTCGAATACCGTCAACGCCCACCTCACCGCGTTGGACCACTTCTTCACCCAGCTCGGACTCGGCCCCGCCGTCGTCCGCCGCGACGACGCCCCCAAGCTCGCGCCCCGTGCCCTGGACGCCCGCCAGCAGAAGCGCTACCTGCGCGCCGTCGAACGCCGCCCCCTCGCCCGCGACCGAGCCATCGGCCGGCTGCTGTTCTACTCCGGCGTCCGGATCGCCGAGCTCGTCGCTCTGGACGACGACGACGTCCCGCTCTCGGCGCGCAAAGGCAAGGTCATCGTCCGCTCCGGCAAGGGCGAGACCTCCCGCGAGATCCCGCTCCTGGACGGCACCGCGCGGACCTCCATCACCGAGTGGCGCACCGACCGCGCCTCCTGGCCCGGCGCCGACACCCCGGCGCTGTTCCTCAATCGCCGCGGCGGGCGTCTGTCGGCCCGGGCGGTCGACCAGCTCATGGACGAACTCGCCACCGACGCCGACATCCTCGACGACGCGGGCGCCCTCGCCCTTTCCGCCCACATCCTGCGGCACACCTTGGCGACCAACCTCCTGCGCGCGGGCGCCGCTACACCCTGCCTACCCACGCCGACCTCGAAGACGCCGTCAGCCATCTCCCCACCGATCAGTAGGGCCACCGCTGACCTGGGCGAACTCAATCGCGTGTACCTGGCTGCACGAGTCTTACCGACACCCCGTAAGGGCGAGCTCAGCGATGGCGCCTCGAGAAATTCCAGAAGCGCCGTCGGCTGACCCGGGCAGTGGGAAGCAGGACGGCAGGTTGATCACGAATGCGGATCGAAGCGAACGACGTGTGATCTCTCCTCATCTCTTTGGGTATGAGGAATTCGGCTCTGGCCTGGATCGGTCACCCCCTGACCGTGATCGCCGTGGTAGTCCTGCTGCTCAACGACCACCTCTTCAAGCCGCTGTGGCCTGGCCTGGTGACCGGGAAGCTCAGTGACATCGCCGGGCTGATCGTCGCCCCGCCCCTGCTCAACCTGCTCATCCGCCACCCCTGCGCATCCATCCTGCTCACCGGCGCGGCCTTCACCCTGGTCAAGACCACCACCGTCGGCGCCGCCCTCGCCTCGCAAGCCTGGACCCTCGTCTGGGGTCCCTCCCGGGTCCTGGCCGATCCCGTCGACCTCATCGCCTTACCCGCCCTGTACGTCGCCTGGTGGACCTGGAAGCATCCCGACGTGGGGGGCGT
>NZ_JBEOZN010000182.1:0-16205 GCF_040298085.1 Streptosporangium sp. NPDC001681
TGCACATGATCATGTGGCTGATGAGCGATCGGGCCATCCCGCGCAGCTACCGGATGATGCAGGGCTTCGGAGCGGCGCCGTCGTCCCTGGCGGGGGCGTTTCGCGCGGGGGCCTTCGCCCGCTCGGGCTCGGCGGTCGGCGTACCCTCCCCGGAGGGCACACTCGCCGGGGCCGGCGGCCTCGCGGGGGTCTGGCCGAAGGGGTCGGCGGCGATCCAGGCAATCCCAGCCGAGGTCAGGGCGACGGCGAGCGCCATCGCGACCATCGCCGCGATCGCCGGGCGCCGTTGCCTCCCCGGGGCGGCCACCGGGCCGGGCTCGGGCACCGGTCGCCCGGCTCCGGCCGGGGCGGTGGGCGCGCCCACCGGCACGGGGACCGCCGGGGGCAGCTCGATCGGCATGGTCGGCTGCGGGGCGGTCCCGTTCACCAGCGAGGTCAGGTGGACCTGCACCTCCTGGGCCGACATGCGTCGCGCGGGATCCTTGCGGAGCAGACCGAAGATCACGGGAGCGAGCGGTCCGGCGAACCGCAGCGGCGGGGGTTCCTGGTGCATGACGGCGCTGAGCGTCGCCAGCGGGTGGGCGCGCTCGAAGGGGGAGCGTCCCTCGACCGCCATGTGCAGCGTCACGCCGAGCGACCACAGGTCGGAGGCGAACTCGGCGGGGCCGCCGCTCGCCCGCTCAGGCGCGATGAACGCCGGGGTACCGATGAGCGAGCCGGTCCTGGTGATCGACGAGTCGCCCTCCAGGACGGCGATGCCGAAGTCGGTGAGCACGGCCCGCCCGTCCTTGGAGAGCAGGACGTTGTCCGGCTTGACGTCCCGGTGCAGGACGCCCGCGTGATGGGCGGCGAGCAGCGCGCCCAGCACCTCCAGCCCGATCCGCGCCACCCGCGCCGGCGGCAGCGGCCCGTCCTCCCTGATCACCGCTCCGAGCGTGCGGGAGTCGACCAGTTGCATGACGATCCAGGGGCGCCCGTGCTCCTCGATCACGTCGTACACCGTGGCGACCCCCGGATGCCCGATCCGCCCGGCGGCCCGGGCCTCCCTGAGCGTCCGCATGGTGAAGACCTCGCGCTCGGGACCGGTGAGGTCGGGGGAGGGGATGACCTCCTTGACCGCCACATCGCGGCCCAGCACCTCGTCCTGTGCTCGCCAGACCGTCCCCATGCCTCCTCGGCCGATACGTTCGAGCAGGCGGTAGCGGGCTCCGATGATCCCCTGAGAATCGGTCATGCGCCGACGCCTACCCAGGATTAATCCCGACATTCAGGATTAGCTACGCAGGTCACCTTCTCAGTTCAGCAGGTGGCGCAGCGCGGCGGTGACGACGGCCGCCACCGCGAGGACCACCAGGAACGGGGCGCGCAGCAGCAGCGCCACCACGGCCGCGCCCATCCCCGCGGTGCGCGGCCAGTCCAGATGCAGCGCCTGCCCGTGCCCGAAGGTCTGCACCGCGATCAGCGCCGCCAGCAGGGCCACCGGGACCAGCGTCGCGAAGCGCTGCACCCCCGGGTGGTCGAGGATCCGGCGCGGCGCCGACAGCCCGGCGAGCTTCAGCGCGTAGCAGGCCGCGCAGGTGGCGACGATCGCCCACCAGAGGGTCACCTGGGCCTCCTCAGGATCACCGCGAGCACGGCCACGGACGCGAGCAGTACGGGCACACCCGGCGGGGTGAACGGGGTCGCGGCCAGCGCGATCACCGCGCCGCCGCCCGCGATCAGCCGCAGCGTGCGGGCCTCGGGGCCGCTCCCGGTGAGCCGGGGCCACAGGATGGCCAGGAACGTCGCGGGACCGACCGCGTCCAGGCCGAACACCGCGGGGTCGGCCACCCAGGAGGTGCCCAGCGCGCCGAGGAGGGTGGTGGCGTTCCAGGTCAGGTAGAGGGTGACGAAGGTGACCAGGAACGCCGTCCTGGACGACTCCTCGTCCGGCTGGGCCAGGGCGACCGCGGTCGTCTCGTCGATCACGCCCTGGGCCGTCAGCGGCCTGCGCCAGCCCCGGATGTCGAGCACGCCGGCCATGCGCAGGCCGTACAGGCTGTTGCGGGCGCCCAGCAGCATCGCGCCGGCCGTGCCCGCGACCAGGTTGCCGCCACCCGCGACGACTCCGACGAGGGCGAACTGCGAGGCACCGGTGAAGGCGAACAGGCTCAGCACGCACGCCTGCGCGACGCTCAGCCCCGCGGTGACCGCCGCGGCGCCGAAGGCGACCCCGGACAGCCCGACGGCGATCCCCACGCCCAGTCCGTCCCTTGTCGCGGAGGAGCGAGTGGTTGTATCCATGGAAAGGGAGCTTATGTCTGGTTTTAACTTCCGGTCTTGTACGTTCCTGCACGCTGGTACGCGGCGGGGGGAACGCCCACCATCCGTTTGAAGTGCCTGCTCAGGTGGGCCTGGTCGGTGAACCCCACATCCCCGGCGACCTGCGCGGGAGGTGTACCCGCCTGGAGCAGCCGCCGGGCACGCATGATCCGTAACGTGTTCAGATAGGCGTGCGGGGGCAGCCCGGTGGCCGCCTTGAAGGCCCGGATCAGCGCGAACGGCCTGGCGTCGACGGCCCGCGCCAGGTCCTCGAGCGTGGGCGGGTCGACGAGCCGCTCGTGCAGGATCTCCCGGGCGCGCCGCACCGCCGGGTCCTGGTCGCAGGAGCGCGCCTCCAGAAGAGGGCGGGTGGCATGCCGCCGGAGCAGGGCGGCGAAGGCGGTGCGGGCCAGCGTCGAGGAGGCGAGGTCGTCGCCGTGCTCCGCGGCCTGGTGCGCGGCCCGCAGCAGCTCGACGGTGGGCTGGTGGTAGGTGACGGTCTCGGGGAAGCAGGGAGTGCCGCGCCCGGTCATCACCTCGGCGGCGATCTCGGAGACGAACTCGACGGACGGGTAGAGGACCCGGTAGCTCCATCCCTCGGGGACGCCCGCGTGGCCGTCGTGCGCCTCCTGGGGGTTGAGCGTGCTCAGGCTGCCCGCGCCCGCGCGGTGGCGGGCGCCCCGGTAGCCGAACTCCTCCACTCCGGAAAGAACCAGCGCGATCGCGTAGCTTTCGTGCGCGTGCGGGGCGAAGCGGTGGGTCACGTATCTGGCCTTGAGCAGGTCCACCCCGGGCAGTCCCGGGCTGCGCCAGAAGCGCGCCCTCTCCGGCTCGCTCATGAGCGGAAGGTCCTGGCGAACGTGTCGAAGAGGGAGCGGTCCCACTCCGACTCCGGGCTCTCCCAGTAGATCGCGTACGGCCGGTCGGCGAGGGTGCGGAAGCCCCGGTCCAGGACGTGCGTGCGGACCCCGTCCTTGAGGTAGGTGAACTCCCAGTCGGCGGCGGGCACCCCCCGGTATCTCAGCGAGGTGATGCCGATCCGCTCGTAGCCCGGCCAGACATTGTCGGCCCTGCCGGCCCGCTCCACCTTCTGCCAGTGCCTGAGCGGGTCCTTCTCCGGGTCGTCCGTCGACTCGATCCACAGCAGAGCACTCGACCCGGGGGCGCGGAACTCCACCCGGTCGCGGCCGGAGAACCGCTTGACCTGCCATCCCCTGGGCACCGCGACGGAGAAGCCCATCGGGTCGCGGTGCAGCCGCCAGCCCGCGGGGATCGTCCGGCTCGGCCGCGGGGTCACCGTCGGGGTCACCGTCGAGGTGGGGGCCTGGGGCGTCTCGGGCGGGGCGTTGCCGGTGATCGGGGCCGTGGCCGTCGGCAGGCCGGGACCGGTGTCGGCCGTGGTGTTCTGGGCCCGCACGACCAGCCAGCCGCCGACCCCGACCGCCACCACGAGCACGGGGATTCCGGCCAGAAGCGCCAGCCGTCCCGCTCCGGTCCGCCGCGCGGGCTCGCCTCCGGTGCCGGTGGGCTGTTCCCGCACCGGCCAGGAGCCCGGATGCGGCTGCTCGTGGCCGTACGCCCCCTGGTCGGGGTGTGTGTGCTCGGGATGCGTGTGTCCGGCCGGGTACGGAGGGTGCTCGGGGTGCGTGTGCGCGGGTGGGTACGGGGGCTGCTCGGGGGCACCCGGGGGGGTTCGGTAACCCGGCTGCCAACCGCTCCGCGCCGCGTCCGGGTGCGGCTGTCCCGCGTACCGGGGGTCGGCGTGTGACGGGTTGGGGAGAGCTCCGGGGGAGCCGTGCGGCTGCTGTCCGGGATACGGCTCCCATCCCGAGAGGGACCCCGCGGCAGGTCCCGAGGAGCCCCGGGAGGACGCGGGACCAGCGGAGGCGCGGTTGAGCAGGGCCTCGGCCTGGTCGGGCACCATCCGGGCGGCCGGATCCCTGGCCATCAGGCCGAGGATCGCCATCGCCAGGGGGCCCGGGTGGGTCATGGGGCTCGGCTCGCCGTGCAGGACGGCCATCATGGTGGCGGCGGCCGTGGCCCGCTCGAACGGGGGCCGGCCCTCGACCGCCGCGTACAGCGTCGCCCCGAGCGACCACAGGTCCGACTCGGGGGTGGCGGGCAGCCCGTGCAGCCGCTCGGGGGGCAGGAACGCGGGTGTGCCGACCATCCCGCCGGTGCGGGTGATGCCGGTCTCCTGCGTCATGGAGGCGATGCCGAAGTCGGTCAGCACCACCCGGCCGTCGTCGGCCAGCAGCACGTTCTCCGGCTTGACGTCGCGATGCAGCACCCCCGCGGCGTGTGCGGCCCGCAGCGCGCCCAGCACGTGCAGTCCCACCGAGGCCACCCGCTCGGGCGGGAGGGGGCCGTGGGCGCGGACGATCTCCCCCAGCGACCGGGACCTGACCAACTGCATGACGATCCAGGGACGCCCCTCCTCCTCGACCACGTCGTGCACGATGATCACGGATGGGTGGTCGAGGCGTCCGGCGGTCCTGGCCTCGCGGATCGTGCGCCGGTTCAGGTCGGCGCGGGCGGCCTCGTCGACCCCCCGGTGGCGGACCTCCTTGACGGCCACGACCCGGTCGAGGAGCTCGTCATGGGCTCGCCAGACGATGCCCATGCCGCCCTCGCCGAGGTGTTCGAGCAACTGGTAACGGCCCGCCACCTTTCGCTCCGCCATCTCCCCCGCCTCCCTCCGAGCCCCACGAATCGTAGCCGGTAGGGATCCGCCCTACTTTTTCGAGGAGAAGGTCGCGGCGAACCCCTCGAAGTAGTGCAGGTTCTTCTTCCAGTCCTTGGCCAGGGTGTGCCAGTAGATGGCGTACCCCCGGCCGCCCTTGGTGACGAACCCCCGGTTGAGCACTCGGGCCTTGCCCGAACTCATCTGCCAGGTGAACTCCCAGTCGGCGGCCTTCACCATGTAGTCGACCTTCTCGATCTTGATCCGCTTGTAGCCGGGGAAGTTGCCGCGGCTGTACCCCTCCTGGTTCTCCCAGTCCCGCTTGGGGTCGGGGCCCGCCCGGTCGACGTACTCGACGAAGACGAAGCTGGTCCGGTCGGGGCCGCGGAACCACACCTGCTGGCCGGGCCGTTTGTCCACGCTCCACCCCTTGGGCAGGCCGATCGAGAAGCCGTTGGAGTCCTTGTGCATCCGCCAGCCGGAGGGCAGGGCGGACTTCTTCTCGGTCTTGGTGGGGCTCGGGCTGGGCGGGGGAGAGGACGCCGGCTCGGATGAGCCCTGCGGGGTCGCCTTGGCATCGCCGCTCGGGACGCTCGGCGCGCTTGAGGTGCCCGGCTTCCCCGAGCCGGCCCGCGTGGCCTCCTCGTTCTCGCGGCTGCGCATGCCGAGCCAGCCGGCGACCCCGCCGACGACCAGCAGCGCGGGCAGCAGCACCAGCAGCCCCCGCTTCAGCTGGGAGCCGCCGCGCTTCTGCGAGGTCAGCGTGGTCGCCTCGTGGTCATGGCCGGCGTAGGAGGGGGCCGAGGGCTCTCGCCACTGGGCGGGTGCGGGCTCGCTCGCGGGCTCTGCTCTGGGCGAGGGCTCGCGACCCACCGGCGGGAAGGGGTTGGGCCGCGAGACGGGGACGGGCTTCCGGCGCGCGAATCCCTGCTCGGCCGCGGCGGGAGGGGCGCCCTCGCGGCTCGCGGCGGGTCTCTCCTCGGCCGCGGCGGGCGGGGGCGTGGCACGGGGCGCGGCGGCGGGCTTCGCCTCCGGGGCCGGCGCCGGCTCGGAAGCGGTGCCGGACCCCGCAGCCGCAGCCGCAGCCGCGCCGGCCGCCGCTCCGGCGGCCCTGGCGCCGGAGGGTGCCCTGCTGGTGGGCCGGTTCGCCTCGGAGTCGTCCGCGGTCTTCGGAGCGGGACCGCTCCCGGCACCGGGCTTCGCCCCCGGCGCCGCCTTCGCGCTCTTCGCCTTCGCTCCGGCGCCCGGCTCCTGCCGTACGTCTCCGGCGGGCGGCTCCGCGGCGGCCTTCGACGGCTCCTCGCCCCGCGCGGGCGCCACCTCGTCCCTGGACTCGTCGGGTACGGAGTCCAGTTTCGCGCCCGTCTGGGGGAGGGCGCCGGCCTGGAAGCGGGCTCCGGGATCGGTGTCGGCCGCCGGGCTCACGGCGGGCATGACGGCGGTCCTGGCGGGCCGGTCACGGTTGCCCGTCCCCTCGGCCACCCTGCGCAGCAGCCGCTCCGCCTCCTTGTAGGGCATGCGCAGCGCCGGGTCCTTGCGGAGCAGCCCCTCCAGGATCGGGGCCAGCGGCCCGGCGTGGACCGGGGGCTCGGGCTCGTCGTTCAGGACGGCGTGCATGGTCGGCAGCGCACCGCCCCGGTCGTGCGGGGGCTTGCCCTCGACGGCGGCGTACAGGGTCGCGCCGAGCGACCACAGGTCCGACTCGCGCTGCGCGCTGCCGCCCTTGATGCGTTCGGGAGGGATGAACGCGGGGGTGCCCGCGATGCCGGTCATGGTCAGCGCGGTCTCGGCTTCGAGCGTCGCGATGCCGAAGTCGGTCAGCACCACCCGGCCGTCGTCGGCCAGCAGCACGTTCTCCGGCTTGACGTCGCGGTGCAGCACTCCCTGGGCGTGGGCGGCGCGTAGCGCCTCCAGCACCTGCAGGCCGATCTCCGCCACCCGCTGCGGCGGCAGCGGCCCGTCCTGCCTCAGCACCTTGCCGAGGGAGCGCGACTCCACCAGCTGCATGACGATCCAGGGACGCCCGTCCTCCTCGACGACGTCGTGGACGACCACCACGTTCGGGTGGGTCAGGCGCCCGGCGGCACGTGCCTCGCGCTTGGTGCGCCGGTTGAAGTCCTCCTGGTTGTCCTCGCCGAGCATGTCGGCGTAGCGGACCTCCTTGATCGCGACCTCGCGGTCCAGAAGCTCGTCATGGGCCCGCCACACGATGCCCATGCCACCTCGGCCGATGGCTTCGAGCAGGTGGTAACGGGAGGCGATACGGCGCCCCTCGGGCTGTGCTTCGGCCATCAACCGGCTTACCTCCTTCGGAACCCCCGAATACTCTCATAGCCCAGTAAAGTGATCGACTCACTCGCCGGGGAAAGTCCATATCCTGAGATGCGCTGTCCAGTACGTGACGGGTGTCCGGTAGATGACCTAGGATTGGGCCCATGACCTGTCGTTTCGCGTTTACCGGCACGGCTCCGGAGAGCCGGTCGTGACAGCGTGATCTAGCCTCTGTCCCGCGGATCTTACCGTGGCGAGGGTCGGTCGGGCGGCGCCTCGCAAGGTGGAGCAGTGAGCCGCGGTGACCGACGGCAACGCGGCGGGACGCCGCCCGGCCGCGGCGGGCGGGCGATCCGAGGAACAGGGCCTGGCGACCAGCCGGAGCCGCACCGGGCGGAGACACGAGGTCTCTGCCTTTTCCATTTCGAACACCTCTTTCCGAACGGCCGCCGGCTCGCGGGACGCGCGCCGGCCGAGCATGGGGGGGCCTCATGTCGACCACCGCACCTCTGGAACGCGCAGCGGTAGGGCTGGGTGCGCTCACGGTGGGTGCCGGACCGGCCGTGGTGATAGGCGGCTCCGGTGCGGACGCCCGCTGGATCAGCCTGCGGGACCGGCACGGTGGGGTCCCCGCCGCCGAGTCCGTGCCGGCGGCCCGCGCCGAGGGGGTGGGGCCGCTCCTGGTGGAGCCGTCCTCGGCGGGAGACCTGCCGGTGATCGCCGAGAGTGCGGACGGCGTGGTGGTCGGCGCGGCCTGGATGCGAGATTCGGAGCTGGTGCGCGCCGCGGCCAGGCTCGGCCTGCCGGTGCTCCTCCAGCGGGCCTCCTCCGCGACGCTGGAGGAGTGGCTGGCGGTCGCCGGCCACTGCGTGGCGGAGGGCAACGACCAGATCATGCTCTGCGAGAGCGGCCGCGCCCACCCGGGCGGCGCCACCTTCGACCTCGTCCTGATGCGCGCCGCGCGGATGAGGTCGGGCCGCCCCGTCCTGGCCGACCTCGGCGCGGACCCCGCGCTGGCCGCCGCCGCGATCGCCGCCGGCGCCGACGGCCTGCTGCTGGATCCCGGTGCCGCCGAGCAGGACGCGCTGGCCGCGCTGGAGGCCACCAGGATCGTCGGTGCCGTCACCCGCAGGGAGGTCCCTGACTCGGTGCCCGCCGCCCGCGACGCCATCGACCGCGTCGACGCGGCACTCGCCGTCCTGCTGGAACGCCGTGCCGAGCTCGCCGGCACCATCCAGCGCCTCAAGCCCGTCGGAGGCTTCGCCGGTCGCGACGCCGCCCGCGAGCGCCAGGTGGTCGCCGAGATGGCCCGCCGCGCCCCCGTCCTGGGCGAGGCCCGGCTCGCCCCCATCATGAACGCCGTCATCGAGGCGGGCCTGCACCTCGCCGAGGAACGCCGCTCGGCGCCCGCCGAGAGAGACTGAGAGGGGGAGACGACCCGGAGCACACGGGTCACTTTGGGAACTCGGATTTGGATACGCTTTCCCCGCCGACGGTGCGACTAGGGGAGGACGGGGCCGCATGTCAGACTCGTTTGTGCATCTGCACGTTCACACGGAGTACTCCATGTTGGATGGAGCCGCCCGTTTGAAGCAAATGTTCAAGCAGGTCGGCGACCTGGGCATGCCCGCCATCGCGATCACCGACCACGGCAACATGCACGGGGCCTACGACTTCTACAAGCAGGCGACCGGGGCGGGGATCAAGCCGATCATCGGCATCGAGGCCTACGTCGCCCCGGCCTCCCGGCACCAGAAGAAGCCGGTGCTGTGGGGCGAGCCGCACCAGAAGCGCGACGACGTCTCGGCGGGTGGCTACTACACCCACATGACCATCTGGGCGAAGAACGCCAAGGGTCTGAGCAACCTGATGAAGCTCTCCTCGCGCGCCTACACCGAGGGCTTCGTCCGTAAGTGGGCGCGGATGGACGCGGAGATCCTCGCCGAGCACGCCGAGGGGCTGATGGCCACCACCGGCTGCCCGTCGGGTGAGGTGCAGACCCGCCTGCGCCTGGGGCAGTACGACGAGGCGGTCGCGGCGGCGGCCAGGTTCCAGGAGCTGTTCGGCAAGGAGAACTACTACCTGGAGATCATGGATCATGGGCTCGACATCGAGCGCAGGGTCCGGGACGGCCTGACCCGCATCTCGCGCGAGCTGGGCATCCCGCCGCTGGTGACCAACGACTCCCACTACACCTACGAGTCGGACGCGACCTCCCACGACGCGCTGCTGTGCATCCAGACCGGCAAGCAGCTGTCCGACCCCGACCGCTTCCGCTTCGACGGCAGCGGCTACTACATCAAGAACGCCGACGAGATGCGCGCGGTGGACTCCTCGGACCTGTGGGCCGAGGGCTGCCGCAACACCCTGCTGGTCGCCGAGAAGGTCGACCCGAGCGGCATGTTCGGTTTCAAGAACCTGATGCCGACCTTCCCCCTGCCCGAGGGGGAGAGTGAGGAGAGCTGGTTCCGCAAGGAGATCTGGCGGGGCATGGAGCGGCGCTTCCCCGAGGGCGTCGACGCCGAGCACCGCACGCAGATCGAGTTCGAGATGGGCGTCATCCTGCAGATGGGGTTCCCCTCCTACTTCCTCGTGGTCGCCGACTTCATCATGTGGGCCAAGAACAACGGCATCCGGGTCGGCCCCGGCCGCGGCTCGGCCGCCGGCTCGCTGGCCGCGTACGCGCTGGGCATCACCGACCTCGACCCGCTGCCGCACGGGCTGATCTTCGAGCGGTTCCTCAACCCCGACCGCGTCTCCATGCCCGACGTCGACATCGACTTCGACGAGCGCAGGCGCGGCGACGTGATCCGGTACGTGACGGAGAAGTACGGGGCCGACAAGGTCGCCATGATCGCCACCTTCGGCACCATCAAGGCGAAGGCTGCCATCAAGGACGCGGCCCGCGTCCTGGGCCACCCTTACGCGCTGGGCGACAAGGTCTCCAAGGCGTTCCCGCCCGCGGTGATGGGCAAGGACATCCCGCTCTCCGGCATCTTCGACAAAGATCATCCGCGCTACAACGAGGCCGGCGAGCTGCGCAGGCTGTACGAGGAGGACGTCGACGTCAAGTCGGCGATGGACCTCGGCAAGGGCCTGGAGGGCCTGATCCGGCAGACCGGCGTGCACGCCGCCGGGGTCATCATGTCGGCGGAGGTGCTGACCGACTACATCCCGATCATGCGCCGCGACTCCGACGGTGTGATCATCACGCAGTTCGACTACCCGACCTGCGAGACGCTCGGCCTGCTGAAGATGGACTTCCTGGGCCTGCGCAACCTCACGATCATCGACGACTGCCTGAAGATGATCGAGGCCAACACCGGCGAGCAGATCGACCTGCTCAAGCTGCCGCTGGACGACCGCAAGACCTACGAGCTGCTCGGCAGGGGCGACACCCTGGGGGTGTTCCAGCTGGACGGCGGCGGCATGCGGTCGCTGCTGCGGCTGATGAAGCCCGACAACTTCGAGGACATCTCCGCCGTCGGCGCGCTGTACCGGCCTGGCCCGATGGGCGCCAACTCCCACACCAACTACGCGCTGCGCAAGAACGGCCAGCAGGAGATCGTCCCGATCCACCCGGAGTTCGAGGAGTCGCTGCAGGAGATCCTCGGCACCACGTACGGCCTGATCGTCTATCAGGAGCAGGTCATGGCCATCGCGCAGAAGGTCGCCGGGTTCTCGCTCGGCAAGGCCGACCTGCTGCGCCGCGCGATGGGCAAGAAGAAGAAGTCGGAGCTGGACAAGCAGTTCGAGTCGTTCGAGCAGGGCATGAAGGACAACGGCTACTCCGCGGCCGCGATCAAGACGCTCTGGGACATCCTGCTGCCCTTCTCCGACTACGCCTTCAACAAGGCGCACAGCGCCGCCTACGGCCTGGTCTCCTACTGGACCGCCTACCTCAAGGCCAACTACCCGGCCGAGTACATGGCCGGGCTGCTGACCTCGGTCAAGGACGACAAGGACAAGTCGGCCCTCTATCTCAACGAGTGCCGCCGGATGGGCATCAAGGTGCTGCCGCCGGACGTCAACGACTCCGACTTCGACTTCACGCCGCGCGGCACCGACGTCCGGTTCGGCCTGTCGGCCATCCGCAACGTCGGCGGCAACGTGGTCGACGGGATTATCGCCGCGCGCAAGGAGAAGAGCCGCTTCGCCGACTTCAAGGACTTCCTGCGTAAGGTCCCCATGGTCGTCTGCAACAAGCGGGTCATCGAGTCGCTGATCAAGGCCGGTGCCTTCGACTCGTTCGGGCATGTGCGCAAGGGCCTGGTGATGGTCCACGAGCAGGCGGTCGACAGCATCATCGGCATCAAGAAGAACGAGGCCCAGGGGCAGGACTCCCTGTTCGGCGCGGTCGAGGGCGCCGAGGACCAGACCTTCGACGTGCAGATCCCGGTGGGCGAGTGGGACAAGAACACGCTGCTGCAGTTCGAGCGGGAGATGCTCGGCCTGTACGTCTCCGACCACCCGCTCTTCGGCGTGGAGCACATCCTCGCCTCCGGCGCCGACTGCTCGATCGCCTCGCTCCAGGACGAGCACCGTCCCGACGGCCAGGTCGTCACCGTCGGCGGCATCCTGAGCGGCCTGCAGCGCAAGGTCACCAAGAAGGGCGACACCTGGGTGCTGACCCAGCTGGAGGACCTGGAGGGTGCCATCGAGGTGATGATCTTCCCCTCGGCCTACCAGCTCTGCGCGACCGTGCTCGCCGAGGACGCCATCGTCTTCGTCAAGGGCCGCCTGGACAAGCGCGAGGACGTCGGAAAGATCATCGCCATGGAGGTGACGGCGCCGGACCTGACCCGTGAGGCCGGCGGTCCCCTGGCGGTCAGCCTCGCCCTGACCCGCTGCACCCCGCCGGTGGTCGGCCGCCTCAAGGAGGTGCTGACCGCCCATCCGGGCACCACCGAGGTGCACCTGCAGGTGCACAACGGCCCCAAGACCACCATCATGCGCCTCGACGACCGCCTGCGGGTGTCGCCTTCACCGGCCCTGATGGGCGATTTGAAGCAGTTGCTCGGCCCCGCCTGCCTGGGGGCGTGAGAGCGGGCACCGAGTCGCCTCCGTGGTACTCCGCTTCCGGATGCGGCGTGGTCCGTCCGGAAGCGGGAACGCCGTCGGCGACGTGTGCTTTTCCGGTGCGCGAGGTTTCAGGTTAGGAAACCTTCCTAACTTCCGTTGACAGTCTCCCCGACGGCTTGTCACTATGCCGGAGAGTGGCTTGGCGCGGCGTCCCGGAGGGGACGTGACGCGCTCAGTGAGGGATTGTGCTGCCCCGGCCGCGTTGTGCACGGCGCCGCGACGGGCGCCGTGATCATCGTCTCTAGCCCCCACAGGAGACAAGCCCGTGTCATCAAGCACGCCTCACCCCGTCCCCCACCGCGTCCCCCACCGCGTCCCCCACCGCCTCCTTCTCATCCTCTCGGCGGTCACCGTCCTCATTGCCGGGGTCCTGGTCGCCACCGGCCGCGCCGAAGCCGCCGAGACCCTGCTGTCGCAGGGCAGGCCCGCCTCCTCCTCGTCCAAGGAGGGCTCCTCCTACAGCTCGGGCAAGGCGGTCGACGGCAACCTCACCTCGACTCGCTGGGCCTCCCTGGAGGGCAGCGATCCCCAGTGGATCCGCGTCGATCTGGGGGTGATCTCCTCGATCTCCCGGGTCAAGCTGTTCTGGGAGGCCGCCTACGGCAAGGCGTACACGATCCAGGTCTCCGACGACGCCGCGAACTGGACCACCGTCTACTCCACGAGCAGCGGTGACGGCGGCCAGGACGACCTGACCGGCCTGTCGGGCTCCGGGCGCTACGTCCGCATGTACGGCACCGTCAGGGGCACCTCCTACGGCTACTCCCTGTACGAGTTCCAGGTGTTCGGCGGCGGCACCTCCACGCCCAGCCCCACTCCGACAGCGACCCCGACAGCGACCCCGACGGTGCCCCCGGGCGACACCTTCGTCGTCGCGGCCGCCGGTGACATCGCAGCCCAGTGCACCGCGAGCTCCAGTTCCTGCGTCCACCCCAAGACGGCGGCACAGGTCCAGGCGATGAACCCCGAGTTCGTCATCACCATGGGCGACAACCAGTACGACGACGCCCGGCTCTCGGACTTCCAGAACTACTACGACAAGACGTGGGGCAGGTTCAAGAGCAAGACGCGCCCCGCCGTGGGCAACCACGAGACCTACGACCCGGCCGGAACCTACGCGGGATACAAGGGCTACTTCGGCTCCATCGCCACCCCGCAGGGCAAGACCTACTACAGCTACGACCGGGGCAACTGGCACTTCATCGCCCTTGACTCCAACTACTTCGACCAGACGGCCCAGATCAACTGGCTCAAGGCCGACCTGGCCGCGAACACCAAGGGCTGTATCGCCGCCTACTGGCACCACCCGCTGTTCAGCTCCGGCGAGCACGGCAACGACCCGGTCGGCAAGCCGGTCTGGAAGATCCTCTATGACGCCGGAGCCGACCTGGTGCTCAACGGCCACGATCACCACTACGAACGGTTCGCCCCGCAGAACCCCGACGCCCAGGCCGACCCCAAGGGCATGGTGGAGATCCTCGGAGGCATGGGCGGCGCCTCACCGTACGGGATCACGAACGTCCAGCCCAACAGCCAGAAGCGGCTGGTGGACGTCTACGGCGTAGTCAAGATGACCTTCGCCCCCGCCGCGTTCTCCTGGCAGCTGATCGGTACCGACGGTTCGGTCAAGGACACCGGCCCCACCTACGCCTGCCACTAGATGTACGTCTCGGCAAGCCGGGCCGCGGACGGAGCACGTCCGCGGCCCCGGCTCTCCTGGGCCGTCCCCGGGAACGTGCTCGCGCTCGGGGCGGTCAGCCTGGTCACCGACATCTCCTCGGAGATGGTCACGGCCGTGCTGCCGCTCTACCTGACGCTCTTCCTCGGCCTCAGCCCGCTGCAGTTCGGCCTGCTCGACGGGCTCTCCTTCGGCGTGACGGCGCTGGTCCGCCTCGCCGGGGGCAACCTCGCCGACCGGTGGCAGCGGCGCAAACTCATCGCCGGAATCGGATACGGGCTGTCCGCGCTCTGCAAGCCGGCCCTGCCGGCGGTGGGCGGCTCGGTCGCGGCGCTGGGCGTGGTGATCGCCGTCGACAGGACCGGCAAGGGACTGCGCACGGCCCCGCGTGACGCGCTGATCTCGCTGAGCGCCCCGGCCGGCAAGCTCGGTCAGGCGTTCGGCGTGCACCGGGCCATGGACACCGTCGGCGCGCTGCTTGGCCCGCTGGTGGCGTTCGCCGTCCTGACGGGCACCGGCGGGGCCTACGACGTGGTGTTCGTGGTCAGCTTCTGCGTGGCCGTGCTCGGCGTGCTGCTGCTGGTCATGTACGTCCGTGACCGGCGCACGCCGCTGCCCGCCCCGCGCTCGGCCACCTCGCCGCGCGCCGCGCTGGGGCTGCTGCGCGACGCGGCGTTCCGGCGGGTGTGCGTGGTGGCCGCGGTCCTCGGCCTGGTCACCGTCGGCGACGCGTTCGTCTACCTGCTGCTGCAGAAGCGCGGCGGGATCGACGCGGTGTACTTCCCGCTGTTGTCGATCGGCACGGCCGCCGTCTACCTGCTGCTGGCCGTGCCCGTCGGGCGGCTCGCGGACCGGCTGGGCCGGGTTCCGGTCTTCCTGGCCGGGCACGTCGCCCTGATCGCCGCCTACCTCGTGCTGCTCGGACCGGGATGGCTCGTCGCGGTGCTGATCCTGCACGGGACCTTCTACGCCGCGACCGACGGCGTGCTGATGGCCGTGGCCGGGCCGATGCTCCCCGAGCACCTGCGTACGAGCGGCCTGGCCCTGCTCCAGACCGGTCAGGCGACGACCCGGTTGCTGTCATCCGTCCTGTTCGGCGCCGTCTGGACGATGTGGGGAAGCACCCGGGGACTGGCCGTCATGGCGGCCGGTCTCGCGGCCTGTGTGCTCGGCGCCTGGTTCGCGATGAGGAGGTACACGGTGAGAACGGCAGTGGCGCCACCCCGGGTGGGGAGGCGGACATGACCCCGATCCGGCGCCTGCCGGTGCTGCTCGCCGCGGTGGCGGTCCTCGGCGGCACGGCGACCGGCTACGCGGCCTGGGCCACGCGCCGCGACCCCGTCCCGGTCTCGGCACCGGTGGCGGACGGCGGAGTGCTCCGTGCCGGGCAGCTGATGTTCCGCACGGCCGCCGGCCAGGTCGCCGGGGTGCCGCTCGGTGACCCCTCGGCCCTCCCCACCGCCGCGGGTCCGGCCTGTAACCGGTTCTCCACGGCGGGTGGCACCTCGATCTGCCTGGTCGCCAAGCCCGGGGCGCTGGTCAGCACGGACGCGGTGATCCTCGACCGCTCCATGCGGGAGACCCGGCGGATCAGGCTGGCCGGGATCCCGAACCGGGCGAGGATGTCGCAGAGCGGCCGGATGGCGTCGTGGACCGTGTTCGTCACCGGCGACTCCTACAACGAGGGCGGCTTCTCCACGTGGACGGGGATCCTCGACACCCGCACCGGCTACGCCGTCACCAACATGGAGGACATCCCGCTGACCCTGAACGGCCGCCGTCACCACGCGGTCGACGTGAACTACTGGGGGGTGACCTTCGCCGCCGACGACAACCGGTTCTACGCGACCCTCGCCACCGGCGGGAAGACCTATCTCGTCGAGGGCGACTACGCCGACTGGCGGGTACGGGCGCTCAGGGAGAATGCCGAGTGCCCGTCGCTGTCTCCCGACGGGACCCGGCTGGTGTTCAAGAAGCGGGTCTCCGCCGACCCGCGCCGGATGTGGCGGCTCCACATGCTGGAGCTGTCGACGATGCGGGAGACGCCGCTGGCCGAGACCGCGAGCGTTGACGACCAGGTGGCGTGGCTCGACGGGCGCACTGTGATGTACGCCAAGGGCCCGGACGTCTGGTCGGTTCCCGCCGACGGATCCGGTGCCCCGGCCCCGCTGGTGAGAGGGGCGTCGTCCC
>NZ_JBEOZN010000183.1:0-16180 GCF_040298085.1 Streptosporangium sp. NPDC001681
TTCTCGTTTTTGTGTTTGTTTTGTCGGGGCGGCCGGGGGCGGGGCTGGGCCCCGCCGGGCCCCCCCCCCCCCCGGCCGGGGTGTCCAGCGGGGTGCCGAGCAGCTGGACGCGCTGGGGCAGTGCCCCGCCCCGCATGGCCTCGGTGATCGCCGCGACGGCGCCGGCGTCGAGATCGGGGGTGGCGTCGGTGACGGCGGTGATGCCGAAGCGGGTGAGGGCGGCGCCCACCGGGGCGAGATCGGGCGGTCCGGCGGGCGGCAGCCGAGAGCGCAGCCAGCCGTCGGCGCGCCAGAGCCGTCCGGTGGGAAAGCCGCGGTCGTCCCGCTCGACGCCAGGGTGGTCGGCCCCGGCCAGACCGGTCGCGGCCATGGCCGCGGTGTTGAGGGTCCACAGCGCGCCGCTGCGATGCTGGACGCGGACCGGGCGGTCGGGACGGAGGCGGTCCAGCGCGCCGGCGTCGAGGTCGCCGGCGACCGTCTCCGCGTACCCGACGCCACGGATCCACCCGTGCTCGTCGGGGACGGCCGCGGCCAGTGCGGCGGCCAGCGCGGCGGGCCCGGTCACCTCGAGAGGGCCGCAACGCACCGAGGTGCCCCAGGCGGCGAGCGCGTGCAGGTGCAGGTGGTGGTCGCAGAGCCCGGGCAGTAGCGCGCCGCCCCGGCAGTCGTACCAGGCCTCTCCTGGCCGGCGGCCGAGGGCGGTGCCCACCTCGACGACGTGGCCGTCTTCGACGCGGACGTCGACCCCGGTGCGCCCGTCGAGTTCGGCGCCGCGCAGCAGCAGACCGGTCACCGGGACACGACGCCCAGCTCGCGCAGCACCTCGGCGGTGTGCTCCCCGCTCCGGGGCGCCCTCCCGGACACCGGCCGCCGCAGCGGGACGGCGACGTCGACCGGGCCGGAGGAGGCGTCGACGACCCAGCCGCCGTTCCGCGACCGGGCGGCCACCGAGCTCGGGGGCGTTTCCGCGACGGGATCCAGCGTGGCGGCGACCACGTCGGACATGGAGACGTCCCACAGCGCGCCCGTGCCGTCCGGCGGCGCCGTCGCGGCGAGGACGGCGGCGGTCAGGCCGGTGAGCGGGTCGGCGATCGCGTCGCCGCAGAACAACGGGGTCCCGTCGGCGTCATGGGCGACCAGGCCGCTCGCCGCGGCGACGTCGTCACCGAATCCGACCCGGTCGCTCCCGCGCCCGTACGCGGTGATCGAGATCCAGACGGTGCCGGCGGCGACCGCGGCCTCGGCGTCGAGCCCGAAACCGGCCAGCGCGCGGGGCCTGGACGCCTCGATGACGATGTCGGCGGCGTCGACCAGGGCGGCCATGGCGTGCCGCCCGGAGGGGGTGCGGGGGTCGAGCACGACCGAGCGGTGCCCGGCGTGCAGCAGCCGGTAGAACGCGGCGTTCCCGCCCCGGGCGCCGTCCGGCCGCCACGGCGTCTCCACCTTGACGACCCGGGCACCGGCCAGGCCGAGCAGGTGGGCGCAGAGCGGGCCCGCCCACAGCGCGCTGAAGTCCACGACCAGCAGACCGTCCGGCGGCCGGGGCGTCACCGGCGCTGGCGGGGTGAGCGGGACGGGCGGAACGGCCCGGTGCCGGACCGGGCCCGCGGCGACGCCGAGGAGCGCCGCCCGCTCGGCGAGCTCGGCACCGGTGTGCTCGCGCAGCCAGCCGGTGACCGCCGGCCACGGGTCGTCGCCCACCTCCGCGCAGACCAGCGCTCCCAGTAACGCCGGGTCATCGGGGCGGGCGCAGGAGACCGCCGCCCAGCCGTCGGCGGTGCGCAGCAGCCGGCACGCGCCTCCGGCCGACACGGCTCCACCTCGCCGGTGGCCGGTGAAGGCGGCACGCTCCGCCAGCAACCGGGCACCGTCCACCCGCACCCCGGTGAACTCGGTGAAGCGGCCGGCCAGCTCCCGCGCCACGGTGGCGGCACGGCCCGGTGGCACCAGCGGAGGGCCGCTCTCGCGGCCGGTCAGCGTGACGACGCCGCTGCGCGCCCAGTCGGCCGGCGGATCGGGGGTCATCACGCCCTCTGATCGGACAAGAGGGCTGTAGCGGGCATAAAGCGACAATACACTTCCAGGCTATTAAAGATCATATTTTGTCCGCACGGGTCTGACGGAAGGCTTCGGTGACGGGCCCGCGGCGTGGTTCCGGCGCAGGCCCAGCGGACGGCTCCGCGGGCATGCCGCCGCCGCCCGATCGGAACGGCCAGGTCAGGCTCGCGGGTCAACGTGGATCTTGGGGCCGGGGCCGGAGCCCGCGGGGCGGGAGCCGGCGAGAACCGCACCCACCTCCTCGAGACCGACGACGGCCGCCACGAGCGGCCGGGGATCCACCGAGCCCGAGGCGTACTGCTCGATCGCCCCGGCCAGGCCGGGGGAGGCGCTCAGGATCCCGACGGCCGTGACATCCTTGAGCACCAGCGCGCGGGTGTCGACGGCGCTGAGCCTCGGCGCTATCCCTATGTAGACCACCCGCTTGCCCGGCTCCACCAGGTCGACGGCCAGGGCGGGCAGGCCGGGAGCGTTGGAGGCGTCGATGACCGCGTCGAACGGGAGCCGGGGAAGCCTGTCGGAGGTCCACGCCCCGTGCACGCCGAGACCTCGGGCGAACTCCAGTGACGGCTCCGACAGGCCCATGATGTGGACCTCCGCGCCGCGCGCCAGGGCGAACCGGGCGGCGAGCAGGCCGATCGTCCCCGGCCCCAGCACCAGCAGCCGGTCACCCGGTGCGAGGGCCGCGGCCTCGACGGCCCGCAGCGCGTTGCCGCCGGGCTCGACCATGGCCCCGGCCACCGCGTCGACCGCGTCCGGCAGCGCGTGCAGCGCCGTGACCGGCACCGGCAGCTGCTCGGCCAGGGCGCCGGGCCACCCGCCGCGGATGCCGATCTCGAAGCGGTCCTCGCACACGTGTTGCAGCCCGCCCAGGCAGCGGCGGCACCGTCCGCAGCCGAGCATGGTGTCCCCGGTGACCCGGGTGCCGATCCAGCCGTCTTCGACGCCCTCGCCGACCGAGGAGACCCTCCCGCACCACTCGTGGCCGAGTCGGATGGGATAGCGGGCGTGATCCTCGTTGAGGTAGGCCATCTCCCCGCTGAAGAACTCCATGTCGGTGCCGCACACCCCGGCCCGCTCCACGTCGACGACGACCTGCCCGGGGCCGGGGACCGGTGGCTCGACGTCCCACACGGAGAAGCGGCGAGGCCCGGTCACGACGAACGCTCTCACGGAGGAAACCTTAGCGGTCGGCTCCGGAAGTCCTTCGGGAGTTGCTCATACTGCCAGTGCGACGGAGGATTCCTCCTGGCGATCGGCGGTGTGCCGGTAGAGCCTGGCCGGCAGATCGTCCAGGTCGGAGGTGGTGAACTTCCACTGGAACGGCTGTGCTGTGGCGTTGTAACGGTCTTCGAAGGCTCGGAGCCGGTCCCCGACCTGGGCCAAGCCGGGGAAGTCGCGGGGATGTCGGGCGGTCGGCGGCAACGGGCACGGGATCGGTTAGCCTCGCAGGTCAGACAGGTCCTCGTCACCGAGGCTGAGATCGTGCGCCGCGAGGTTCTCCTCCAGGTGATCGAGAGAACCGGTGCCCGGAATCGCAAGCACCGACGGCGACTTCGCCAGCAGCGATGCGATCTGGACCTGCGCTGTGGTCGCGCCCAGGCGTGCTGCGACCTTGCCGAGCCGGTCGGCGTCGAGCGGGCCGCCACCGCCGCCGAGGGGGAAGTACGGCACGTACGCGATGCCCGCTTCCTCACATTCCGCCAGCAGTCCCATGTCACCGGTGTGCCGGTTCTGCACCGCCGCGACGGGCGCGATCGCCCGGGCCTCGGCGAGCTGCGCGGCGTCGACGTTGCTGACGCCCAGGTGCCGGATCAGCCCCTCCGCGCGGAGCTCGGCCAGCACCGCGAACCGTTCGGCGATCGATTCGCCCCCCGGTCCGGTCATCCCACCGACCCGTAGATAAACCAGGTCGAGCCGGTCCAGGCCGAGAGAGCGCAGATCCGCCTCGACCAGGCCGCGCAACTGATCAGGCGTCGCCTGCTCGCTCGGCACACCGTTTGGTCCGGGCAGTGGCCCGACCTTCGTGGCGATCACCAGATCGTCACGGTAGGGGGTCAATGCCGTACGGATCAATTCGTTGGCCCGCACCGCTCCCCTGCCGTAGAAGCCCGCCGTGTCGATGTGGTTCACGCCCAGCTCCACGGCGCGCCGGAGCACGGCGATGCCACTCTCAGGAGCTCGCGGCGGGCCGTCGAAGGTGCCCATCGCCAGGCGCATCGCGCCGAAGCCGAGCCGGTTGATGGTCAGATCTCCGCCGAGGGAGAAGGTCTCGATCGTCACGAGGCTCATCGTGTCCGCCGCCACGACGCCCAGCGAGCTCGTGGCAGCTTGCTGCCAGACTGGCGGGATGCAGAACGAACAGGTGTTTTCAGTGCGAGGGGACGCAGAGTTGATCGCGCGTGCCGGTCATCTCTTCGAGTCCGCGCAGACCGAGTTCCTCTGCGCCGCCCGGGACCTCAAGACCTGGTCGCAGCCGGAGGCCAGGGCCGCGATCCGGAACCGGATGGGTACTGCGGATGCCTCGGGCTTCACCTCTCGAAAGCTGCTCGGCCCGGTCGCGCTCGCCGACGAGGAGGCCCGGGCGCACCTGCGGCTGGTGCAGAGCAAGGGCGCTCTCGTTCGGATAGGCGGCTCCCAACTGCCGCACGAGACCATCCTCATCGACCGGCGGGTGATGATCCTTGCCGGCCGGGAGACACCCACCGGCCGTGAGTACACCGTGACGACGTCGCAGATCCTGGTCGACGGCGTCCACTCGCTGTTCCGGGCGATCTGGGACACCGCCGTCGATCTCGACACCTATCTGCGCAGCGACATCCCCCACCTCGATGCCGACAGCCGCATGATCCTCGAAGCCCTCGGTTCGGGACTCACCGACGAATCGGCGGCCAAACGGCTCGGCGTCTCGCTACGCACCTATCGGCGGCGCGTGGCTGAGCTGATGGCCAAGCTCGAGGCCGGCTCCCGCTTCCAGGCCGGGCTGCGGGCGGGCAAGCTGGGACTATCCCGCTAAGACCGTAGTGATCGCATCCCTTCAGCGGCCTGCACACCTGAGTACCTCGGGCCACGCAACCACCCGTCACGCCAACCCCCGAAGGACTTCCGGAGCCGACTACTCAGGTACGCGGGTGTCGGGGCAGGTAGGTTACCGCTCGCCGGACGGGGGTGAGAAACCGCTGGGATCGGCTGCTCCCGGGTCAGTGCTCGGTGCCGACGCTCAGCCCGGGTTCCGCGTCGACGTGGAATCTGTCTATCCCGGTGAGCTGCCGGTATCGGGAGTAGGCGATCTCGTACGGCTCCCGTTCGCGGCCGGGTGGGAACGGCCGGGGCCGGAACGAGCGGCGGACCACCTCGCGTAGCTCGGTGAGGGAGCCGATGCGGCCGTCGGCCATGGCCTGGATGAGCAGGTTTCCCACGGCGGTCGCCTCCACGGGACCGGCCAGCACGGGCCGTCCGGCGAAGTCGGCGACGAGCCGGCACAGTGTCTCGCTGGAGGCCCCGGCCCCCACGAGGTGCACGGCCTCCACCCGCCGGTCGCTGAGGAACTCGGCCTGCTCCAGGGCCCAACGGTAGGAACAGGCGAGACTCTCCAGGACGCAGCGCACCGTCTCCGCGCGGCCGGCGGGCGGCGCCTGCCCGGTCGAGTGGCAGTAGGCCGCGATCCTCGCCGGCATGTCGCCGGGTTCGAGGAACCACGGGTGGCCGGGGTCGATCAGCGGCCCGAAGGCGGGCGTGGCGGCGGCCTCGGCGACCAGGTCCGCGTACGAGGTGCGCACGCCCCAGGATCTGCGGCACTCCTGGAGCAGCAGCAGGCCGTTGAGGGCGCGAGTGAATCGCACGGTCCCCATGACGCCGCCCTCGTTGCTGAAGCCCGCGAGCCTGGCCGCCCGGCTCGTGACCGGGGCGTCGAGCTCCAGTCCCGCCAGCGAGCGGGTGCCGCAGGAGACGTAGCCGACAGAGCCGGACGAGACGGGCAGCGCCACCGCGGCGGAGGCGGAGTCGTGGCCGGCCACCGCGACGACCACGACTCCACCCGGGCCGTCCCCGCCCTTCTCCCGCAGTGGCCCCGCGACCGTGCCCGGCTCGGTGAGCCGGTGGGCGAACAGGTGGCGGGGCAGGCCCAGGCGGGTGACAAGGCTGCTCGCCCAGCGGCCGGTCCTGACGTCCAGCAGCTGGCTGGTGCTCGCGATCGTCCGCTCGGTGACCATCTCACCGCTCAGCCAGAGGGTGAACAGGTCCGGCACCATCGCCAGGTGGTCGGCCGCCTCCAGAAGCGGCGATCCGGCGTGCGCCAGCAACTGGCAGGCCGTGGTGCCGGGCCCGGGGCGGATGCCGGTCAGCTCGTAGTGGTCCTGCCAGGAGACGAGGCCCGCCAGGCCGGAGGTGTAGGGATCGAGGTGGTGGCGGGGGTTGGCCAGCAACCGCCCGTCACGGTCGAGGAGGGCGAAGTCGCCACCCCAGGCGTCCACGCCCACGCTGGTGACACGACCGCGGGCGGCGGCCAGCGCGATGCCTCCGCGCGTCTGTGCGAGCAGTCCGAGCACGTCCCAGTACAGGCCGTCGAGGACGCGGACCGGCCGGTTGGCGAAGCGGTGCACCTCCCGCACCGCGAGCCGTTCACCATCGAATTCGCCGGTCAGCACCCGGCCGCTCTCAGCTCCGAGATCCACGGCCACGTAGACGGGCACGGTCCAAGCCTAGCCGGAAAGCCCTTCCTGATATGGGTGATATGTCAGAGACGGCAGGTGAAGCAGCTCATGGAGTCGTCTTCCTCCCCGAACCGGACGGCGAGCCAGATGGCTAACCAGACGGAGCCCCTTCTACCTGGCGACCGGTCGCGGGTATCGGAACGCGTCCGCCCGCCGGGGGCCGTGATCACCCACACCTCCTGACCCGCGCTCGCGGGGTGGTCGGCACTGTCACGGAGCTCGCGCGAGGTACCGAAATGGTTAAAACGTGGCAACAGATGGCGGCCAGATGCTCGGCAGTGGAGGGCGGTGGGTCCTCGGAGACGCGGGGCCGGCCGGGACGCATGCCGTGTAACGCTAAGGACACAGCGTGTTCATGTGCCATTGACACCCCCGGGAGCTTGGTTCTACTGTCCAGCCCAGCTTGTTAAATCGTTTTTCAGCAGGAGCCTGCCTGCCGCCGACTTCCCGAGAAGGGCAATCCCATGCAGCGTGTCTGCTTCCTGCTGAAGGTGAGGCCGGAGCGCCTCCAGGAGTACCGCGAGCGCCATCGTGCCGTCTGGCCCGAGATGCTCGACGCCCTGAGCGCCACCGGCTGGCACAACTACTCGCTCTTCCTGCGCGAGGACGGGCTACTGGTCGGCTATCTGGAGACCGAGGACTTCGAGGCGGCCCGCGAGGCCATGGCCGCGACAGAGGTCAACGCCCGATGGCAGGCCGAGATGGCGCCGCTCTTCGAGAGCCTCGACGGCCGCCCGGACGAGGGAATGGTCTCGCTCGAGGAGGTCTTCCACCTCAACTGATCGGGAAAGGTCTCACTCCGGGCGCAGGTGATCGAGGCCTCTTCGTGGGCGTACGACGACCCGAAGACGCGGTTCAAGCTGTTCGTACGAGGGGCCCCGGGACCCGTTACCACGCTGCTGATCGACCTGCGGTAGACCGGGGCGAGCGTGGGTAAGACCGGGACCTGTTCCGGCACCGCGCGAAGAAGCAGTAACCCACCCGAAGTCGCGTACGACGTGGCAGGCGGGAATCTCCGTCCGTTAGGGCGGAGAGGATGTCAACTTGTCACGCTGACCACCGGCATGAACGAAGACCGTTCCGACTGCCTGGTCTTCGACGCGGCCAGAGGGGTGACGGTCCGCTGGCCGGGGTGAGGCCTCCCGGGCGCATCTCCAGCGGCACGCACGCAGGCCGGGCGGCGGGCGATTCGATCCCGGGCCGGCGTGACGCCGAGTCGCCTCCCGCGGCGGCGGCGAGCGGGACCTTGACCGCCGAGTTGTGGCCGGGAAATCGCACGCGGTCTCCGCGGTGTGCGCTACCGCGTAATGGTGCGGGGTATCGGGCACTTCGCGTCATCGCATACTTACTGAGCGCCGAAGTCGCCGGTCGTGGAAAATCCATACCATGTGTGTGGGAATTAAGGATGGCGGCCGTTTTGTGGTCGACCGTATTCGTGAATCACTCTCCCTCCCGAGTGCGGATCGTTCCCCGCGCGGGAAATCGGCCGGTGGGATCGAGAAAAGAGCAGGTGGGAGTCTGTGGGAACGGGCGTAGCGGATCTCCCGCGGGCCGGCTCCCGGCAGTCCGTGCGATCGCTGCCCGCTTTCCGGCCTGCCCTCGCGTTCGTGCCCGCGGTGGAATCCGCACCGTACGCCGACGATGTGAAATTCGTTCGGATTCACTCCGCGAAGAATCTTCAGGTGAAATCAGTGCCGATAGGTTGATCTCTGACCCATAATCACCGTCAAGAACATGCGAAACGTGAAAAGGGAGCGCTGCGTTGCACGGCAGAACCTCTCCGCTGTTCATCGGCCGGAAGCGGGAGCTCGACTTCCTCGGGGAGGCGTGGGGGGCGGCCAGACGCCGCGACGCACGGATCGTGGGTGTCCGTGGGACGGCGGGAATCGGCAAGACCGAGCTGGTCGAGCGCTTCCTGCGGACCGTCCCCGGGGTGCGGACCGTGCGAGCCTTCGGCGACGAGGACGCGCTCGCCCATCCCTGGGGGGTGCTGGAACAGATCGCCGAGCAACTGCCGACCCCGACGCTCGCCCGGACGCTGGCCGGGCAGGCCGAGGCCGCCTTCGTCGGCCAGGCCCTCGCGGCGGAGTTCGCCGTCGCGGACGCTCTGATCGTGGTCGTCGACGACGCGCACTGCGGCGACCGGCAGTCGATGACCGCGCTCCGCCTGGCGGCCCGGCGCCTGCGCAACGCTCAGGTCATGCTCCTGGTCGTCCACCAGGCTCCCGGGTACGCGCCGGGAGCGGCTCCGGACGCGCCACCCCTGGAACTCCACGAGGGCTGGGAGCGCATCTTCGACTCGCCGCAGGGGCGCTTGCTCCAGGTCGGGGGGCTCTCCGCCGACGATCTCGTACGGCTCGCCGTCGCGACAGGCCACGACGGGCTCACCCCCTCAGGGGCCAGGAGACTGCACGAGCACACCGACGGCAACGCGCAGCATTCGATCCTCCTGCTGGACCAGGTGGAGATGCGCTCGATCAACTTCGGCAACGGCCCGCTGCCCGCCCCTCGCGGTATGACGCAGGCCGTCGTGGCGCGGCTGGCGTCGTGTGCCCGCCGCACCCGCGAGGTCGTGGGCGCGGCGGCGGTGCTCGGCCGCCGCTTCCGCCTGGCCGACCTGCGTGCGCTCTCCGGCGTCGCCGACGTCACCGTTCCCCTCACGGAGGCAGTCGGTGCCGGATTGGTCAAGGAGATCCCGGGAACGGCGGGGCAGGAGTTCGCCTTCACCACCCTGCTCGTCTGGGACCGCATCTACTACGACTCCAGCGTCGAGCGCCGCCGTGCCCTGCACCGTAACGCCGCCCTGCTGGGAGGTCCGGGCGCGCTCTGGCACGGGATCGCCGCCTCCGGTGGCGGTACGGACGGTGAGCTCGCCGCGCTGGCCCAGGGCGAGGCCCAGGCCCAGCTGTCTCGGGGCAGGCTGCCGCTGGCGGCCGTCTACGCCCGCCACGCCGCGGAACTGACCCCGCCGGGACCCGATCGTGTCGCCCGCGTGCTGACCGCCGCCGAGACCCTGCTGGTCTGCGGTGACGCCACCGTCGCCAGGCGCTACGAGAGCGAGATCCTCGCCGCGCCGGCAGGCCCCTGGCGCGACTACGTCGCCGGTTACCAGGCCCTGATCTCCGGACGCGTCGCGGAGGCCAGGCTGCTGCTGGTCAAGGCACTGGGCGCGGCCGGGCACGACGGGGCGGAGAGCCCGCACGCGCCCGCGGACCTGCGGGCGCGCATCGCGGCCCAGCTGGCGATCATCGGCGTGGTCGAGATCTCCTACCCCGAGATGGTCGAGTACGGCACGGCGGCCGTCGCGGCGGGCAGCCGCGAGCCGTGGGTGCGGGCGTTCGCCTGGTTCGCCCAATCCCTGGGCTGGACCCTGGCCGGACGGGCCGAGGAGGCACTGTGGTCCCTGGCGGACGCCGACCTGCCAGGTTCGGCGGCCGGGCTGGACGGTCTGGTGGCCCGCGGCATGATCCGGCTGTGGACCGACGACCTCGACGGAGCCTCCGGCGACCTGCGTGACAGCGTCGCGCGGGCCACGCGCGGCGAGGCGCTGCGGGTGGGCCAGGCGCTCGGCTTCCTGGGTGAGGTCGAGTACCGGCGGGGCAGGCTCGACGACGCCGTCAGGTTCACCCGGCTCGCCGTCGGCGACGCCGAGGAGAACGAGCGGGTCTGGGACTACGCCCTCCTGCACTCCCTGGCGTGCTACCCCCGCGCGGCCAGGGGAGAGTGGGACCGGGCGCGCGAGCACGCCCGCCAGGCCGCGGAATGGGCGCCGATCGTCGAGAGCAGGGTGAGTCTCGCCTACGCGGCCGGCGCGCGGGCGGCGATCGCCCAGGCCCGGGGCGACGCCCGGCGGCTGCTCGGCGCGGCCGAGGCCATCGAGCTCCACTATGACTCGCTGGAGCCCGGTACCCACCTGTTCGGCCCGGTCGGTGCCGACGCGCTCTCCCTGCTCGGCCGGCTCGACGAGGCGGACGTCGCCCTGGGCGCCTTCGCCGACAGGGCCGCCTCCAGCGGGCGCCGCTCCACGCTGATGTCCATCGCCAGGGTGCGGGCCCAGATCGCCGCCGCCCGCGGTGACCACGCGCGTGCCGTACGGGACTGTGAGGAGGCCTTCGCCTTGGCCGGAGAGGTGGGTCTGCCGATCGAGGCCGGCCGGATCGACCTGGTGACGACGCGCTCCCTGCACGCCCGGGGTCGTCATGCCGAGGCGGAGCGGTCGCTGCGGCGGGCGCTGGCCACCTTCAACCGCACCGGTGCCGCCGCCTACGCCGACCTCGCCCTGAAGACGGCGGGGGAGCTCAGGCTTTCGGTGGACGGTCCCAGCGCGGCCTTCGGCAGCCTCACCGGGGCCGAGCGCGAGGTCGTGGCGATGGTCTGCGAGGGCATGACCACCCGTCAGATCGCACAGCGGCGCTCGGTGACGATCAGCACCGTGGAGACACAGCTGAACCGCGTCTACGCCAAGCTGAACGTCACCAGCAGGATCGAGCTCCGCGCCGTCCTGTCCGACCCCGGCGAGTAACCGGGAAGCGGCCTCCCCAGGCCGGCGTACGGAGAAGCAGGGCGTGTCGAAGCCCGCCGGGCGATCCGTAGGGGTGCCACCCGGATGCCTTCCGCGTCTCCCGCGACTACCGTGAGCGCCTGCCAGAGCGCCAGGAGAGCGGCGCCGCCGACGGGAGGCCGGAATGCGGTTGACCATAGACGTCCAGAGGACCGCTACCGGTCACATCGCCGGGACCATCGAGGCCGAGGGGGCCGGGCCGCCTCTCCCCTTCCACGGGGTCATCGAGCTGGTCACCCTCCTGGAGAACCATCTGGACGGGTGACCGCGCGGGTGGTCGCCATCGCACACCCTCCGCTGCCGGAGAGAGCCGTTCACGGAACGTCATGCCAAGGGGAGAGCATCAGATGGGTTCCATGTACAACCCCGGGAGGGATCGCCGGCGGCTTGGCCGGCCGGCGACGGGCCGCGCGGGCCACCGGCCGTGGGGCGCACCGGTCGCACCGGTCGTGCAGGCCGGGCCGGTTGGGACGGCCGGGTGAACGCCACCCTGACGGCCTTCGTACCGCCGACCGAGAGCGGCCGTGACCTGCTGGACAACTGGGTACGGCCGATCTGTGCGAGGCTGGGGATCGGTCTGGTGGTCGCGCCTCCCGGCATCGGCGGGGCCGTCGCGCTCGCGGCGCGGCGGACGTCGACCTTCGTCGTGTGGGACTGCTCGGTCGAGGGTTCCGAGGACGTCTACGCGGCCTTCGACACGCGTGCCAAGCTCGACCCCGGCAGCATCGTCCTCAGCCGCAGCCCGTTGCCCCGCAACGTACTGACCCGTGCCAGCCACGCTCCCGTCCACGGCGAGACCCTGGAGAACCCGGCGCTGGGCGAGTGGCTGGAGCGGCACCTGCGCCGCGCGCTGGGGGCGGACCGGGCGCCGTCGCCGCGCTCACCGGGGCACTACTGGATGTTCGACAACCCGGCCGACTACTTTCTCAGCTTCCACGACGGCGGGCGCAGGGAGGCGGAGGAGTGGCGTGCCACCTTCGAGAAGGCCCACGCGGTCACCGTGCGGATGGTGCCGCCCCGCGAGTACTCCTACCCGGCCGAGGTGGTCACGCGGCAGCAGATGTGGGAAGGCGTGGCACGGCTGATGTACGAGATCATCGCGACCGGCAGAGCCATCGTCCATCCCGCTCCCGACTACTTCACGTCGTTCTGGACGGTGAGCGAACTGCTGGCCACGCTGTGGCTGCTGCCACGCGGCTCCACGCCACCCATGATCACCTCTGCGCACGTCGCCCGGCCCTCGGGCGCCATCCGGCGACTGGAACACCTGACCGCCCGTACCGTCCTGGGCGTCCCCCGCCTGGGTGACGCCCAGGCGGACCGCTTCGCCAGGCTCATCAACAACTCCGATCCGATCACCACCGCTCCGGAGGTCCGCGGGCGAACGGCGGGCGGAGGGAGGATCGTCGCCGGAACGGTCAGGCACGTCGGCAGGCACGATCCGGAACTCGCCGGCCCGCGGTTCTGGGAGGAGATGCGGGTGCCCTGCCCGGTCTGCGCCCCGAAGAGCGGAGCCGGCGCGGAGGTCGACTGGGATCGGCACATGGATCTGGCGTGGGACGAGCGGGGGGTGGACCACTACGGCTACTTCACCGCCCGGCGTGAGGACCTCGGCACCGGAAGGATCCGCTGCCCGGGGTGCCGAACCCCCCTGCGGCTCGTCAACGAGCATGGCGTCCGCACGCTCTGGACGCCGATCTCGGAGACGGAGCCGGACCGGAACCGGCCGGTCATCCGGCGTGATCCCATCTGGCAGGTGCTGCCGGAGGAGCGGCGGGGCGCCGAGTCGCTCTCCAGGAAGAGGGGCGACCCCCTCCGCGGCCTCAGGGGCGGGGGATTCCCGGCCGAAGCAAGGTGGGTCCCGGCGTACAGCTCCGCCTAGCGGCAGAGAGATTCTGGACCCGTGGTGCTCGGCTGGTCCGGCGCGGACTCGCCGCGGAGTGACCGCGAGCCCATGACGGGGGTCGACGTCCTGCGCGGGACCGGACCCGCGCGCGGGGCGGGTGGCTCACGCGCGGGCCGGGGAGCGGATACGAACGGGCGGATTCGCGAGGACGGCCGAGGTCTCGGGGAGAGCCCCTCGTCAGGTGAAGCATCCCCGCACGCCCTGGCGCGCGCCCCGGTTGAAGGCGCTCAGGCGCTGGGAGGCGCTGCCGTGGTCGCTCACATCGGTCCAGGGGGTGTCGTCGGCGTGCTGCCGCAGGGCCGCCGCGATCTCCTGGGTGTCGCCGGTCTCGAAGAACAGGATGCCGTCCTCGGCGGCTCCGAAAAGGGTCGCCCCGGCGAGGCAGTCGGCCTGGAGTTCGAGTCGCCGTGACAGCAGCTTCCGTGGAATGCGGGCCTGGACGGCGTGGCCCCATTCGTGCGCGATGATCAGATAGACCCAGGCGTCCCCCTGCCGGTATCCCATTCGCATCAGGTCGACGTCCCACGCGATGAAGTCGTAGGGCGGCCAGCAGTACAGGGCGTTGTCATCGGGGAGGGGGGATCCCTGGCATCTCGGCACGTTGCTCCGCGCGCCGTCGTACCCGCCGAGAACGCGCGGGGGTGAATACCAGCCGGGGAAGAACTCGGACCAGTGGGTTGCCCAGAAACGATTGACGACGTACTGGGCGCTGCGAATGTCCTGGTTGATGTCGTCGAGGTTTCTCGCGGTGGAGGCGCTCAGCGGGGCGTGCCCACTCGCGGTGGCGGTCGCGGTCCCGGTGAGGCCCGCGATCAGAACGCCGGCGAGCAACGGGACGAGTGCGAGACGAGTGATTCTCCATCGTGAAGCGGCCATGGGCTCCTCCCCCTGTCATTGGTGGCCACATGCCGGATTTAAGGGTTTATTATTCGAAGGCTTTTCGCGGCAGAGTCACCATATGAGACAAGGTAATAGGGGAGAAGTGTTATCGCGAGATCGCATGAAATATCGGGGTAATTCGCCATAGGAGTTGGCGGGATTAGAGGCGTGTCGTAATCGAGGTGAAGCAGGAGCGACGGCATGGTGCCCCCGTGGCGACGCTCCGGAGGCGGCCACGGCAGGCCACCGGTGAAGCTCGGTGAGATTCGCGCGCTAGCCCGCCGGGGGAGCGGAGCTCTCCCGGACGACGAGGTCGGTGGAGAGTTCGACCCGGCGGGGTTCGGGAGCCTCGCCGCGGGAGATGCCCAGTGCCATGCGGGTGGCGAGGAAGGCCATCTCCTCCAGGGGCTGGCGGACCGTGGTGAGCGGTGGCCAGGCGGACCTGGAAAGGGGCAGGTCGTCGAAGCCGACGACGCTCAGGTCGTCGGGGACGCGCAGTCCGCGCTGCCTGGCGGCCTCGAAGACACCAAAGGCCTGCAGATCGCTGCCGGCGAAGATGGCGGTCGGGCGGTCGGGCAGCGAGAGCAGGGCGTGACCGTGGTCGTGGCCGGAGCCGACGAGGAAGTCGCCGTGCAGGATCAGCGCGGGATCGACCTCGACGCCCGCGGTCTCCAGCGCGGCACGGTAGCCGTCTATGCGGGCGCGGCTGCACAGCACGTCGGGTGGACCGCCGATCATGCCGATCCGACGGTGGCCCAGTTCCAGCAGGTGCCGGGTCGCATTCAGGCCGCCCTGCCAGTTGGTCGCGCCCACCGACGCCACGCCGGGGGCCGGCTCGCCCTCGGGGTCGACGACCACGAAGGGGATCGAGCGGGTGTTGAGCTGGCCGTACTGCTGAGCCGAGAGCCGGGAGCCAATGATGATCACGCCGTCGGTACGGCGGGCCGCCAGCCGGTCGAGCCAGTCGCGACCGGGGCCGGCGTGGGTGTGCAGGACGGAGATCACGATGCTGGCCTCGGCCTCCGCGGCCGCGCTCTCGGCCCCGCGGATGAGCTCCATCGCCCACGGGCTCTCCAACTCGGCGAAGATCAGGTCTACCAGGCCGACGGGGCCGTCGGCGCCGGTGGCGCGGCGGACGTAGCCGTGCTTGTGAAGGAGCCGTTCGACTCGCCTGCGGGTCTCCGGCGACACCTCGGACCTGCCGTTGATCACCTTGGAGACGGTGGGCGCGGAGACCCCGGCCTCCTGGGCGATGCGGGCGATCGTCACCCGAGGCTTACCTGACATGCTTGGCAGCATATCCGAAACCTTTCGGAGTGTCGCTCCACGCCTGAGGAGTGCTGGTAGTCCTTTTGTTCGAGCTTCTTCTGGGTACGTCGCACGCGTTTTGATATTCCGTACTCGGTTTGAGCATGGAAAATTTTTGTGATCGGCAGAAATGTTCATGGCCGCTGCGTCCAGGCATGACGCGGAAGGCGTCGGGAGACTTCACAAGCGGCACTACTACACCGTCTCCGGCATTCACGCGGGGGTGGCGGTGGAGTTCCTGGAGCACGCCGCGGAGGAGCAGGCGCACGTGGACAGGCTCGCCCGGCGCATCGTCCAGCTCGGCGGCGAGCCGGATTTCAACCCCGAGACGCTGACCGCGCGCTCACACGCCGAGTACGACGACAGCCTCGACCTGATCGAGATGGTCAAGGAGGATCTGGTCGCCGAGCGGATCGCGATCGCCTCCTACACCGAGATCGTCGACTGGCTCGGCGACGGCGACGTGACCACCCGGTGTGTCTTCGAGGATCTGCCGACTCAGGAGGAGGAGCACGCCGATGACCTGAAGAGCCTGCTGGAGCGGCTTCCCGGCGCGCTGAACAGCCAGGACTGAGCGGCGGTTCGGCAGGATCGGCCGCCGCGCGAGCCGGTTCGGTGATGGGCGGTGCCGGATGGCCGGCCCGCACGTGGCGCTCCGCGGCGGCGCGCCACGCCCGTGTCGCGCTCACACCCCCGCCGGGGGGGCGGCGCCGGGCGGGGGGGGCGGGGGGGCCCCCGGCGGGGGCGCGGGGGGGC
>NZ_JBEOZN010000184.1:0-15853 GCF_040298085.1 Streptosporangium sp. NPDC001681
GGGTGGTCCTTGAGGAACTGCTGCCGCACGATCAGGTGCGTGATCACGAACTGCTTGTTCGGCCAGAGCCCTGCTGAGCAGGGGCACGACCTCCTGGAACCCGTGTGGTGCCAGGTCGCACCATTACCGGGCCAGGTGACAGCGATTCAAAGGAAGGGTGGGCTGCCGTGCCCGGTGTCACTCGGGCACGGCAGCCCACCCAGCGCCCCTACGGCCTTCCGTTCCGCTGGCCGTCGCGACGTCCCGGTTGAGGAGATGCGATGGACTTCGACATTCGAAAGGACCGGGCCTCAAAGCTGTCGCGTACGGGACATCGGGTCCGCGGATTTGTCGGTGGTGCTCTGTAACGTCGGAGGCCCCCGAACGAAGGGATCGCCATGGCCACGGTGACGTCACGCGACGGCACGCGGATCGGATTCGAGCAGGCGGGAACAGGGCCGACGCTCGTACTGGTCGACGCGGCAGGCGGGTTCCGCAGGTTTGGGCCCATGCGCTCCCTCGCTGAACACCTTGCCGACAGGTTCACCGTCGTGACCTACGACAGACGCGGACGCGGCGAGAGTGGCGACACCCCGCCGTACGCGGTGGAACGGGAGGTGGAGGACCTCGCGGCCGTGATCGAGGCAGGCGGAGGACCGGCGTTCGTCCACGGGTTCTCCTCCGGCGCGGTCCTGGCCCTGCTCGGGGCGGCGGCCGGGCTGCCGATCTCGATGCTCTCGCTCCTCGAACCGCCGATCGTTCTCGACCGGCCGCGGGAGGACGACCTCGCAGCCGAGATCGACGAGCTCGTCGCCGCAGATCGCCGGGCCGATGCGGTCGAGCACTTCCATACCAGCATCGGTGTCCCCGCCGAGATAACCGCGGAAATGCGCCAGGCCCCCTTTTTCCCGCTGCTGGAGGGCATCGCGCACACGCTCGCCTACGACAGCCGGATAACCACTGCCATCTCCCACGACACCCTCCGGTCCGTCACCGTGCCGGCCTTGGTCGTCAACAGCGAGTCCAGCGACGACCGCCTGCGTGGCTGGGCCGCGGACGCGGCGACGGCCCTTTCCCAGGGCCGTCACCTGACCCTCAAGGGCGAGTGGCACGGCGTGTCCGACGACGTGCTGGCCCCCGCGCTGAGCGACTTCTTCCGCGGAGCCAGCTGACAGGACGCGTGCGCTTCCGCTGGGGATCAGGTGGACACTCCCCCGAGTCCGTGACCGTCGGCGGAACCGGCTCGCGTCCTGCCGGTACGACCGGCCGGCGTCATCACCCCCGCTCGGCCCGGTCGCCCCTGATCAGCAGCACCGTGGCCGCGGCATAGGCGAGGGCGCCGAGAAGCGTCTGGGTGAGGAGAGCGGAGTGCTGGGCGCGTCACTCGTCCGCGGGGGTGTTTGAGCCCTGCTTCGATCAGGCGGGTCGAGGCACTGAGGCGAACTCCGAGAGTGTGAACCAATGAGGCAGTTGCCGACGGAACGCCTCGGGGCCATGCACGTCGACCACGCCGGAACGCAGGGCATCGCGCCAGCTGAGATCACCGCGCCAGACCGCGACCATGTGGCGCAGGCTAGCGGTCACCGTGACCGTCACGGTATAGCCGGGGTCCACGTCACAGACGTCGGCTTCGCCGGATGTGATCACCAGCCACCAGTCGCGGGCGCGCGGGTGCACGTCCGGGAAGCTGAACAGCACCACGGTCCGGCCGACCGGGATGACGGCGTGGTCGACGCGCCGGTGCATGTCCCACAGCAGCAGTTTCGGGTCCAGGTCCATATCGCCGAGATCGCCGATCCAACGGGTGCCCCAGATGCCGAGCGCCTCGACGACCGGCCGCAGTTCCTCACCGGCCGGGGTAAGGACGTACCATACCTCGTTGTCATCCGCCGCTCTCTCCACGATGCCGGCGCGCACCAGTTGCTGCATCCGCTTGGACAGCAGCGAGGGGGACATTCTCGGCACACCACGGCGCAGCTCGTTGAAATGCTGGCTCCCAGACAGCAGTTCCCGCACGACGAGCAGCGTCCAGCGCTCGTCGAGCATCTCCATCGCCTTTGCGACGGGGCAGAACTGGTAATAGGAGGATCCCATGGATTGCAGCGTAAGCCCCGCCCCCGGCGCCTTCCAGTACAGATGTTGTACTAGGAGGCGATTTCGTCGGAACCTAGTCTCGTTTCATGAGTAATTTGATCAGCGCGGCGGAGACCGACCGCGCTTTGAAGACCAGGCACCGGGCGATGTGGGCGCTGGGTGACTACCCGACCGTGGCCTCGGAGATCATCCCTAACTTGGGCGCGACCCTGGTGCAGGCATGCGATGTACAGCCCGGCGACCGGGTGCTGGACATCGCGGCCGGAACGGGTAACGCCGCGATCCCGGCTGCTCTGGCCGGCGCGGAGGTCGTCGCCTGCGACCTGACGCCGGAACTGCTGGAGGCCGGACGCCGATCATCGGCTGGGCACGGCGTGGAGCTGGAGTGGCGCCAGGCCGACGCCGAGGCGCTGCCGTTCGCCGACGGTGAGTTCGACACCGTGCTCTCCTGCGTCGGGATCATGTTCGCCCCGCACCACCAGGCCGCCGCTGACGAGATGCTCCGCGTCTGCCGCCCAGGCGGCACAATCGGCCTGCTCAACTGGACGCCGGAGGGGTTCATCGGCCAGATGTTCGCGACGATGAAGCCCTACGCGTCCCCGCCGCCGCCCGGCACGCAGCCGCCACCCCTGTGGGGGCGCCCGGAACACGTCCGCGCGCTCTTCGGCGACCAGATCACCGATGTCACGGCCGATCGGCGGACCGTGCAGATCGACAGGTTCACGACACCCGAGGCATTCCGCGACTACTTCAAATCCAACTACGGCCCGACCGTCGCCGCCTACCGCGCCATCGCGAACGATCCCGATCGTGTCACCGCTCTGGACCATGACCTGGCCACCCTCGCCCATCGCCACACTCACGACACCGGCACCACCTCCATGGCCTGGGAGTACCTGCTGATCACCGCCCGCAAGACCGAGGGGTAGCCGAAGAGGCGCTCAGCTCGTCGCCAAGGTCACCGCGTCGGTGACCAACTCCTCCACCGCGACACCACGAAGACGGAGGACTTCGAGAACTCTCTCCCCCTCATCGGCCTATGCGTCTCAGCCCTCAAGCACCGGTAACGGGTCCAAGAGGATGCGCGTAAGGACGCCGGGCAGAAACAGAAGTGGAAGGACTCGGCTCTGGTTTTCACCACGATGTGCGGCACGCCGATCGAACCACGCAACTTCAACCGCTCGTTCGCCGTGTTGAACAACCTGTCAGTTGATCTGGGTGAGGTGGGGCGTCAGGAGGCGGGCCTGGCCGCGGTTCAGCGCGCCATCGAGATACGTGAGCGGTTGGCCGAAGCGAATCCGGACGCCTACCTGCCCGATCTGGCCAAAAGCAGCCTGCTCCATGGCTTGATGCTGATCGAAACTGCAATCACAGACGAGGCGATCTGGTTGATCCTGCGAGGGCTCGGTATCGCGGTAGAAATGGAGCTTGCCGATCTCATCAACGCAGGCGCATCAGCCCTTCGAAATGCCTATCAACAAAAGCCGTCGCAGACTACGGAAACATGGCGACGTGTCACCTCAGCCGAGCCTCCAGATTGGATGACGCAGTGATCATCTAGATCATGCCGTCCCGCCCCCTTTCCGGCCCATCTTCGAAGAGGGCCGGGGTGCAGTGGCGGAGTCCCTTGCGGTTCTTCCCCAGTTCCTCGGTCCGTTGGTGAGGCCGAAGAACTGGATCGCGGCGGCCATCCCGCCCATGGGGAGGCTGTGGCCGGCGCCCTGGATGTTGTACGCCTCGACCCGGACCGTGCCGGAACCGTCGGCGTAGCGGCGTCGGTCCAGTTCGGTTGCGGCGTGTCTGTACCGGTGAGCGTCTGGCTCAGGCCGCACACGTTGGTCCACTGGTCGATCGCCTGCTGGTGGGTGGCGTAGTGCCGTGGTGCCATGCCAGAGCTGAACTCGGGGCCGGGGTCGCTGTATCCGGGGTAGGCGGCACGAACCAGGTCTCCCATCGCTGGGGCGTCTTGCTGATGCGCCCGGAGGCGCAGTTGCTCGCGCCGGGCGAGGGAATGTAGTCCGCCTCACTCGCGAAGCAGCCGAACGGCCCCCATGAACGCCGCCCCGGCCTTGAAGACGTCGGGATAGTTGCCGAGCATGATGTTGGTCTCCATGCCGCCGGCGGAGGTGCCAGTGACGTAGACGCGGTTCGCGTCGCCGTTGTGGCGCTGCCGCGTGTAAATGACCACCGACCGTTCTCTCGACGGCATCAAAGAGGGCACGCTCGCGGACGTCGACGACACCACGCGCCACGCTGATGGAGGGCCTCACTGCCTGCACGCGAGCCTTGCACCCGTTAGGCGTACCAGACACGCGCTCCTCCCTGGTCTGGGGAGATTCTCGGTGATCACCCCAGACCAGGTGGTGCTTGTCCTTCTTCCAGCGGACATGCCGCGCTGGCGGGAGTCCTCTCCCGATCGCGCAGTAGGGCCGCTGAGCGCGATTCTCAGGCGTTGCCGCCCCAGTTCCATCTCTGGTTGGTGCCACCGTGGCAGGAGTAGAGCTGGAGGCGGGTACCGTTGCCCGCCCCGGCCGCATCCAGGCACAACCCCGACTGGACGCCGACGATCGAGCCGTCGGAGTTGACGCGCCACTTCTGGTTGGCCCCGCCCCAGCAGGAGTAGAGCTGGATCCTGGCCCCGTTGCCCGTCCCGGCCGCGTCCAGGCACTTGTCGCCGAGGACCCGCAACTCCTGCGCGGAGGTGAGCGTCCACCTCTGGTTGGTGCCGCCGTGGCAGTCCCAGAGCTGGAGCTGCGTGCCGTCAGTGGTGCTGGAGTTCGGCACGTCCACGCAGCGCCCGGACGCGACGCCCCTGATCTGCCCGTTACCACCCGGGGTGGGCGTCGGAGTGGGGGTGGGCGTCGGAGTGGGGGTGTCGCTGTCGAGGCCGAAGAATCGGATGGCGTGGATGGCCATCCCGGAGTGCGGCAGATTGTGCCCCGCCCCGTTGATCGTGTACGCCTCGACCTGGCCGGACCCATAGACCCGCCGCGTCCAGCCCGATTGCGGGCTGGACATCGAGGTGGGCGTCTGGCTCACCCCGTGCACGTTGGTCCACTGGTCGACCTCCTTCTGCAACATGCTGAAGTTCAGCACGTCGTCCGCAGTACCGTGCCAGGCCATCAGCCGGGGCCGGGGACCGGTGTAGCCCGGGTAGGCGTTGCGGACCACGTCGCCCCACTGCTGCGGTGTCCGGTCGTTGCAGCCGGGCGGGCCGAGGCAGCCGAAGGGCACGCCGGCGAAGGGAGCACCCGCCTTGAACACATCGGGGTAGGTGGCGAGCAGGTTGATCGTCTCCATCGCGCCGGAGGAGAAGCCGGTGGCGAACACCCGCGAGGGATCGCCGTTATGCCGCTGCACGACGTAGCTCACCATCGACACGATCGAGACGGGGTCGCTGCCGCCCCCGTGCCGGAGCGCTTCGTTCGACCACACGTCGAAGCAGTTCGACAGGCCGTTGGCGCTCTTGTTGGCCTGCGGGTAGATGACGATGAAGCCATACCGGTCGGCCAGGGTCCTGAACTCCGTCTGCTGGTGGAAGTCGGTCGCCCGGCCGTTGCAGCCGTGCATCGCCACCAGGATTCCGGGGTGTGGAGCCACGTTGTCAGGCACGTAGAGGTGCATCTGGATGTTGCCGGGGTTCGCCCCGAAGTTGCCGATCTGAGTCAACGTGGCCGCCCTCGCTGTGGGCGTTTGAGCCAGAAGCCCGGCCAGGACGGCGATCACGGCAGCGGCCACCGCCCCGATCCCGGTCGGCACCGACAGGTGCCGTCTCACGACCCGCTCCGGGTCCACTTCTGGTTGTTGCCGCCCCAGCAGGAGTAGCTCTGGAGCAGAGTCCCGTTGCCGGTGCCGGAGTTGGCGGCGTCGAGGCACAGACCCGACTGGACGTTCACGATCGAGCCGTCCGAGTTGATACGCCACTTCTGGTTGTCGCCGCCCCAACAGGAGTAGATCTGCACCTTGGCACCGTTACCGGTGCCCGCGGCGTCCAGGCACTTGCTGCCGAGAACGCGGAACTCCTGGGCGGACGTGTAGGTCCACTGCTGGTTGGAGCCGGAGTGGCAGTCCCACAACTGGAGCTGGGTGCCGTCGGTGGTCGTGGAGTTCGGGACGTCCACACAACGGCCGGATGCCACGCCCCGGATCTGTCCCGCGCCACCTGGGGGCGACGTCGGGCTGGGCGAGGTGGTCGGGCTCGGCGAGGGTGAGGGGTTGGGGGTCGCGTTGTTGAGCGCGTTCAGGACGGAGTTGTAGGCGGCCTTCTTGTTGCCGTTGCCGTCGAAGAGCAGCGGACTGGTGTTCGCGCCCAACCAGGAGTCGCTGTCCCGGACCCCCCACACCGTGATGCCAGTGCAGCGCGGCACGGCCAGGCAGTCGTTGACCACGTTGGCGTAAGTGGTGGCCGAGCCGCCCTGGATGTCCAGCTCGGTGATCTGCACGTCGACTCCCAGCGCCGCGAAGCTCTGGATGGTCGTGCGGTAGTTGCTGTTGTACGGGCTGTTGCTGTTGAAGTGCGACTGCAGGCCGACGCAGTCGATCGGCACGCCGCGCTGCTTGAAGTCGCGGACCATGTTGTAGACGCCCTGCGTCTTGGCCCAGCTCCAGTTGTCGATGTTGTAGTCGTTGTAGCAGAGCTTCGCGGACGGGTCGGCGGCCCGTGCGGTGCGGAAGGCCACCTCGATCCAGTCGTTCCCGGTTCGCTGAAGGTTGGAGTCACGCCGGCCACCGGAGTTGCCGTCGGCGTAGGCCTCGTTGACGACGTCCCAGGCGTAGATCTTGCCTCGATAGTGGCTCATCACGCCGTTGATGTGGTCGATCATCGCCTGGCGGAGGCTGCTACCGGACAGGGACTGCATCCAGCCCGGCTGCTGGGAGTGCCAGGCCAGCGTGTGGCCCCGTACCCGCTTGCCGTTCTGCACCGCCCAGTTGTAGATGCGGTCACCGTTGCTGAAGCTGAACTGCCCACGGTTGGGTTCCGTGGCGTCGATCTTCATCTCGTTCTCGGCGGTGATCATGTCGAACTCGCGGTTCGCGATCGTGGTGTACGTCTGGTCGCCCAGTTTGCCCGCGGCGATAGCGGTGCCGAAGTAGCGACCGCTCTGCTGAGCAGCGGCGGCCAGCGTGCTGGCGGCCGCATCCGCGGGAACCGACACCATTAGCGCCGCACCTACGACACCCACGGCGCCGGCACTGATGACCCTGCTGAGGGCACCGAAACCTCGGCGCGCAGATAAGGGTGAAGCCTTCATACCCATGCCTGACTCCATACTGAAATCACGGAAAGAGGGATACACGGGAACCCGGCGAACGACGCCGCACCCCGGACCGGGGGCACACCACGATGGCGTCATGACCGGCGGCCCTCACTCGATCACCACATCAGGCAGGGCCGACCGCTTCGGAGACTCATTGTGGAAACCTATCCGAAACATGTCAATGCTTGAGCGAAATTTTCGGCCCCATCATTCCAACATTGACGCCCTTACCATGAGCCCAATACAGCTATGGCGAGACCATCTCCGCAGAGCGGAGAGGAGAAACTAGCTGGGGACCACGCCTTGAAAATTTCAACTCAGATCCGCAAGTTGCGGACTGGGGGCGGGGATCCACAGGCAGCGGCGCCTTCTCGGCAACGCCGAGCACGGAGGACCCCTACCTCTTGACGGCATCCGGTCCTGCTGTATTTACTCACCGCCATCACCACCCGAGATGCCGGGATGTCGAAGGGAGGTCGCACCGCAATTTGGTAGCGCTAACATGGCGCCTCTCCCATGAGATGCGCGATGTGGTCAGACCTGGGTGACACCACACTCCCAGGTCACGCTGTGTCCGCCGCTCTGCCTTCGCGCGTGAGGCAGAGCGGCCGGCCAACCTCGAAGAAAGGCGCTATGGAGAAGGGTCGGATCCCTACCGGGATAAACCTCTATCGGATGTCAGCCTCGTCGAGGCCAGGGGAATCGCCAGCGCGACCTCCATCAGCACGTTTGTCGCCAGCTGTCGCTGCCGGAATGCGACACTGCAGCCGTCGACGATTGATCATCGAACGGGGCCATTCCCCCCCCCGAGGGCTGGGGCCAGACAGACGGGTCCAGAAAGTTTCTACGTTGAACGACCGCAGCGGCGGTTTGCACGTGGGCGGCGTGGGCCGAGACCGGCGCCCACGCCGCACGCTCGGGCGGCGTTCGGGCTGGTCTTGGGCCGCTTGGACCGGGTGCGCAGGCCCTCGACGCCCTCGGCCAGATAGCGGCGAGTACGCCTGTCGGCTGACCCTGTAGTAGCGGCACGTCAGCGCGACGCTGCCCGAGACCTCTTCGACGTAACGGATGATGGCCAGGCGCCGCTTGGCCTCACGATCCGGTGGGGGTTCGGGTTGGACATAGATGGTCTCCGTAGTGGCCGGAGACCCGGGTTTCAACGATGTCTGTCAGTTTTAGACCCACGTGGCCGGCGCGTTGATGCAGGACGCGAGCACCCGGATGGGAGCCGCCCTCTGGGGCGATGCGTGAGAACTACAACCCTGACAGATCAAAAAAGGCCCTCTCCCGAAATCTGGGAGAGGGCCTCTGAACTGCGGAGGCTCGGGGATTTGAACCCCGGATGGGCGGTAAACCCAAACCGCATTAGCAGCTCTGATCTGACCCGTCCCGATCAGTTCAACGTGGGCCAATAGGCGTGGCTGGTCCGCCTGGAACGGCATGGGACAGTGCTGGATTGCAACTAGAGCTGCAACTAGGGAGCAGTCGCCACGGGCGGCATGACCTCGGTGATGCGTGCCGTTCCAACGGGTGGCCGCATCTCGTGCATGGTGATCACATCGCCCGGTTTGAGGTGCTTCCAGTGCTCAGAGGTCAGGGGAATGAGCCTCACCCGCGCGCACTCGCCCGGCTTCAACGGATCACGGCCCTCGACCCAGAGGGAGGCGATGCTGAGCAGGGATTCACCTTCGGGCGTACGGCGGTCGATGTCCCACATGGGCCTGAGCAACCCGCCAGGAGGTACCGGCAGTGCACGGCCCCCGTCCTCGGTACGTACCAGGCGGAGTTCAGCCCGGAGGCCGCCGTTCCGGGCCTCGCTGCTCCGCCACTCGTACCAGTCAGCATCCTCCCGGAGCCATATCAACCGGGCGGCGTCGGCCAGCAGGCTCCAGAACTTGGGCGGCTGTGGGTGAGCATCGCCGAGATCCTCAAGAAGGATGAGGGCCGTCTCCCAGTCGTCGTCTTCCAAGCACTCCATGATGTGGACAGCGCTGACAGTGACCTCCTCGGCACGAGCGCCTACGAGCTGGAGTCGGGCAGCCTTGTAAAGCGGGGAGTCCTGAGAATCCACGGCCTGATTGTGGCAGGCTCTCGAACTCGGAACTTGCGAATTAAAAGATCGATCTTACGCTATTCCGGATAGTTCAATGCAGGTCATGAGGGGGCTGAGATCATTCCGCTTGGCGGTCCCCGGTGACCTCCAACGCCTATGCGTCGCAGCGCGTGGGTGCGACACTTCTGAAGCTGATCAGCGTCAGGGAGGATCATCTGTGAGTGCGCCGTCTGCGACAGAACTCAAATCTGGGCACGGCGGACTCGGGAGGGACTTCCTTCGACTCTGGCAGTCGTACACGGTCAGTGCGGTTGGCTCAGCTCTCAGCGTCGGCGCGCTTCCTTTGATTGCAATCATGGTGCTAGATGCAAGTCCATTGCAGGTCTCCCTGCTCGCCGCGATCGGCGCCATCTCCAGCGCGATCATCACTCTGCCTCTGGGCAACCTTGTGGAGCGGAGGGAGAAGCGGGCCACGATGGTAATCGCCGATCTTCTGCAATTCGCTGCGTTGGCCAGCATGCCCCTTGCAGCAGCATTTGATGCTCTGACCTATGTCCACCTCTGTTTAGTCGCGATTGTGCAGACGAGCAGCACGATCGTCAACAGCTCAGCCAGTCAGGCTTACATCAAGCATGTGGTTGTTCCTGAGCGCCGAACGTCGGCCAACGCTCGGCTCGACACCGTGAACTGGACAACCCAATCAGCCGGGCCACCCGTTGGCGGCGCGTTGATAGGCGTTGCTGGTCCTTTGATGACCCTGATCGTTGATGCGGTGAGCTTCCTGGCATCGGCTGTGCTCCTACGCCGACTGACCCCCTTCTCGGCCGACAAAGCCAAGAACGGAAGGTCCAGGAGGGAACTTCTTGCCGGGTGGACCTTCATCCTCCGCCACCGCGGTCTTCGGCTCCTCTACTTCAACGCCATGCTCTTCGGCGGTGCGATCATGTGGAGTTCGCCCATCATGGCCGTACTGATGCTCAAGGACATAGGCGCTACGCCGCTTGAGTACGGCATCGCCCTCGGTGTCCCCTGCCTCGGGGGGCTGCTAGGCGCAATGCTTTCCCCCAAGGTGGTCACCGTCCTGGGCGTGCAACGTACCTTGTTTGTCTTCGGAGTTGCCCGGACGGTCTGGATCGTCCCAATGGCCTTCGTCGGCACTGGGCCCTCGGCCGTACTCATCATCACCTCAGTGGATTTCTGCTTGCTCCTGTGTGCTGGGATCTTCAATCCGATCTTCGCGACCTACCGCATGAACTCCACCCCGGACGGACTCATGGCTCGCGTCAGTACCGCTTGGTCGGTCAGTTCCCGGACGGTCCAACCGCTGTTCATCACCCTGGGCGGCGTGATTGCGACTACCTCAACCCGCCGATGGTCACTCCTCATGGCCGGAGTGCTCTGTCTTAGTAGTGCTGTACTCCTTCCGTGGAGAGGAAGGCTCTCCGACGATGCCCACGAGTCCGTACCTTGAGACTCGCTAGGCCATTCAGAAGAGCTAGCAAGACAACAGCTTGGCTGCTCGGTGGGCCGGGGCTAAGGAACGAAGTCCCGGACCTTCGATCGCCCCCAGCCCCGAATGGCGGCCAACCATGATGAGGGCGATCGTGAGGGCTGTCGTAGTGCGGCGGTTCAGCAGTGGATATCTGCGACCTCACACCCAACCGTCTAGGGCTGCCATGAACTCTTCATGTCGGCCGTACCACACGCTGTGGCCGGCCCCCGCGACAGAACGCACCTCGAACCCACGGGTACGGAGGTGGTCGGCGGCCTTCTGAGAGATGTACTGGCTGGGCTCGGCGCGGATCACGAGCGAGGGAGCTACGAGAGGAGGGGTGTTATCCGGACCCCCCACACGCTTGGCATGCAGACTTACGGTCGTAGCGACGTCGAATAGCTTGGCCGCCTCCACTTCGACCGCGATGTCACGCTCGCTCCACCATGGCCGTTCCCGTCGCAAGTTCTCCATGGTTCGGGCGGTCTTGGCCTCCTCCAGTCCTGAGGCGAACACGGCGATGTCAAGATGGGTACGGCCGGGGCCGAACGGCGTCTCCACGTAGACAACGCGCTCTGGTCGCAGTCTGGAGACGGCGGAGGCCAGGACTGAGCCACCCAGCGAGTGCCCCATCGCGAGGGTGGGACGTGTGGGGACCGATTCCAGTACTGAGGTAGCGAACCATTCGATGTCGCTCTCGGGATTGGGCTCAGACCTCCCGTGTCCGGGAAGGTCCACGGCGACCACACGGTAGCCGCGCTCTGCGAGAGCCAAGCCGATCTCCCACCAGGAGCGCGAGTCTCCCATCATGCCGTGAATAAGGACTGCCGTACGGTCACCGTCGCCCCACTCAAGTTTGTTGAGAGTCATGACCGAGAGCGTACGCAGAAGCTTCACATTCAGAGATAGCCCCGTTCTGGCGACGGCGCGGCCCTGGTACGGCGGCCGACGGGTGAGTGCGGCGGGCGGGTGGAGGGCCGTGCGACGGCGCTTTGACCAGCACCGTGCTCAAAGTTCATCGCATCCTGTCGCGGGCGCTGACCATCGCGGTGCGCCGCAACAAACTCACGCGGAACGTCGCGACCCTCGTTGAAGCTCCCTCGGCCGCGTCCACCGAGATCGAACCACTGAGCCGTGAGGAGGCCCGCAACATCCTCGATATGGCCGGCACCCGGCGGAACGGGGCGCGCTGGTCGGTCGCTCTGGCTCTCGGTATCCGCCAGGGCGAGGCGCTCGGGCTCCGCTGGCAGTACGTCGACCTGGAGACCGGAGTAATCAGAGCGTGGTTCCAGATCCAGCGCACCGAATGGCAACACGGGTGCGCCGATCCCCACAAATGCGGGGAGAGGTGGCACCGCTGGCTCTGCAAAAAGTCACGGGCATAACCCCGGCCGCAAGGAGAACTACAAAAAAAGCAGGGGCACACCTGCTTTAAGAGGGCCTGTCTCAAGGACTGTACGAGCCATGCCGGTAGGTGCCCGAAACGCACGGGCGAGGGCATCGTCTTCCGCCAGCGAAAGGGCAAGAGCACGCTCACCCTTCAATGCCCTCCCGAGCTGCTCGCACTTCTCAAGGTGGGGTGGCTATGAAAGTGTGAGCGGGAGCCAGGTGTTGATGAGTTTGAGGGCCAGTAGCTGATCAACGGGCTTGAAATATTGATGACTTTGGGAGCCAAGCTAAACGGCCTGAACCGCCCAAGGAGCGTCACTATGAGTGAGTCTTTCCAACCGCTACCCACCGGGGATGACCTAGCGGTGGGGGGATGCAAGACCATACTGGAACATTGCAGCGGCAGGATGGGCAGCACCATCTGAGCGTGTGGCCTGGACATCGTTACGCTGAAACACATGGGACATACGGAACAGGAATCGTCTGACGACTCCTACCGATTCTTCGATGAGCAGGCGTTGTTCGACGCGCTCGACCACGGCGCACCGCCACTCCCGGCGACTCTCCCGCCCGGCTCGGCCACAATCGCTGCGGCAGGCCTGTGGGGCCGCTATGGATCGATGATCGTACTGTTCCGCAGCGGAGAAGACGGAGAGCTCTACGACGACACTTACCTGCTGGCGCGCTCACCGGCCGGACAGTGGCAGTATCCGCTCACCTCCTCGGGGGGCGGCATGCCGGAGTGGGTGCTGAACCGGCCGGATGAGCCGCTGTCCGACTGGCACGGCAACGACCTGGTGAACCTGTCGGCCCAGCTTGCACATCCCGACACGGAATGGGTGGCTGAGTTGACGATGATGGCGACGCGAAGGATAGCCACCGTGCAGGTGCGCTACGCCGGAGACGTCATCGACGTTCCCGTTCCGGCCAGCGGGCTGATCACCGTGCCGCACGCGATCCGCCACGTCGACGACAGGGTCGAATTCCGGGGCTTCGACGGCTCCGGTGAACTCATCGCCATCACGCACTACCAGCCGTTGACTGACGATGACCGCAGGTACGAGTGGCCGGATACCTTGCTGTGGGCCGACTGATTCCTGAGCACGTCATCATGCGCATGGCACCCTGCGGTGACCTTCTCCGCCGTACTCACTACAGGCATGACCTCGATGGAAAAGACTCAGTGACTGGACCAGCTACGCAGCCGAGATCAGCAAACGGTGCTGACAGAAGGAATCCCACCACATGACTTTCCAAGATCACATGCAGCGTGCCGCCACCAAGACGCTCTCCTCTATCCCCGCGGCTGACGCACCCGACATCTACGCAATCTCCTTCTATATCCACGACGAGGACGACGATCCACAGCGCCCTACTCTCACGATCGGCTACAACACCGAATCCCAGGTCAGACAGGTCACCGATCCCAGCGGCCGCTACCCCGATCCGGCGGAGGCCCGATGGAACTACGCCTACTGGCTGCAGAACGAGCTCGTAGTGATCGCCGACACCAACCTCGACCCCGAAGGCTCGATCCAACGCGACCAATGGATCATCGAACTCCCGCAATCCGCCCAACGACACAACCACGTCACCGCCCGCTTCGTCGAAGTCTGCATCCAACTGGCCAAGGACCTGCAGGCGAGCGGCTTGATCCAACGCGCAGTCGGGCGTCGAGTTCCCGTGTTGATCCACGAACTCGAGTACTACGAACTCCTGAGGGTTCCTCGCCGGCCTGAGGTAGATCTAGCCCAGTGTTGTCCTCAATCACCATGCCTCACGCCTCTGACATCGGGCCTCGAAGGAGAGGGATATCGGAGCCCGTGCTGTCAGCTTGGGAAGGCCCTAACACACCTGATCGCTGAGCTGGGAAATGCTGACCTACGAGGGAAGGGTCCGAGTATCCATGGTTTCCCGTGAGTCCCCCTTGATCACCCTTTTAACGGGCACGCAACGGGCACGACGCCGGAGCCTCCCCCAAACCGCATTAGCAGCTCTGATCTTGCCCGTTCCGATCGGTTCAACCTGGACCAACACGACTTGGTGGTCCGTCTGGAACGGGAGTGAACGACGTTGGATTGCAACTAGAACTGCAACTAGAGGCCCTCCTGATCAGGGTTCGACGAGGGCTATCTGCTCGGCGCAAGCGGCTCGGACGACGGCGATCAACTGCGGTTCAGCGCGCCCCCAGCCTGCTCCCCATTCGTCATCCAACCCGTACAGAGCACCAAGTGGTGGTGTGAGCATCTCATCGGGATAATTCCAAGTGATCATGAGTCGTTCGATCACCGAGACCAGCCAATGTTCACCACCGTCGCCTGCGAGGCACAACCGCGCCATGTCGACATAAACAGTCTTCACAGCATCGGACCTGGAAGGTATCGCGGTGTCCGTATCCGCGAGAGCCTCGACCAGCACATCGCGCACCTCGTGCGGATCGCGTCCGTCAAGCCCCGCGAGAATGCGCAACGTCTCACCATCCATGTCCTGGACGAGCCAATGAGCGGCCCACATGGGGACTCGATCGGTAGGCAAGATTTCCAGTTCATACCAGGCGGCGACCAACTGCGGAGACGGAATCAACTGTCCTGCATCGTACGGCCAGCCATACACAGGAAGCATCGTGTCACAGCTGCCTCAGTGAAGCGTCGTCGCCATATCCCGCAGCCAGGTTGGAAGATTTCGGTACACGGCTCCCTGAAGTGCTGCGGTGCAGGTGAGAGGCGGTCTTCCCCTGTCCGTGAGTCCCCGTGATTCCCCCTTGTTCCCCGGCCGTACCGGCACACGAGTGGCACGTCACCTACGACTCTTGATCGCTGCCTCAATACGTAGCCCAATTCCGACGGTCGCGAAGATGAGCGCTCCAAGGAGGGCGTTAGTGGTGAGCTCTTTTTCGATGATGAAGCCGAGGATGGGAACTGCTGTACTCAGGGCAAGAGCTGCGTTCCCCCACCCGTCCACTGGTTGGGTGCCGTCAGTTATCTTCCCCTGACGTGCGGCAGGATCTTCTTGTTCACTCATGCGCTGAGCCTCCCATTGGTGTGTGAGGCCAGCAAAGGGATAGACCATGCGTACACACGCCCCCTCTCGCCGGATCTTCCCGTCTGCCTCGTCCCACCCCGGAGGGGCAACAGCTCGGGGACGGAGGGTCAAGGTCGTCTTCGCGTGTGCGTCGGCCGGTAGACGTTCCTCGGCCGTGGGATGCCAACGGTCACAGACGGCCTTGATCCGGAGGAGTCGAGATGTTGGGCTTGCCTGGGACGTGGCAGGCGGGAAGATCCGGCTTCCACCTCAACCACTTACGGCCTTCGTGGTGCAACGTCGATCATCCCGGAGCCGAGTACCCCCGCCGGAGGCATCCGGTTGAAGCCGGGCGAGATTTCAGACCTGAGAGAGCGAGCGGGCCGGCGCAATGCGAAGCACCCGAAGGGCCTCGAAGAGGTTGGGCCTGCCAGTCGAAGCTCTCGCCTCTGGGCGGCGGTGCGGCCCCACTGCGGCGGGTGATGGGCGAGTGCGGCGCGCGGGCGGTGCGGCGGGCGGGCCGATTCCCGCCGCCGTTCGGGACCGGCGCCCACGCCGCACGCCCGG